>NZ_JBNOKM010000024.1:0-72730 GCF_050171015.1 Paenibacillus sp. TC-CSREp1
TGCATGTATTAGGCATGCCGCCAGCGTTCGTCCTGAGCCAGGATCAAACTCTCCAATAAAGTATTGAAAAGAGCGATTAGCTCATTTTGAATCTGACGAGATTATAAATCTCATTGTTGATCTTGCAAGCAAGATCAGTACTCACTCGTTGTTCAGTTTTCAAAGATCAAACTTTTTTTTCATCACCGTCGCTCATTCGCTTCAGCAACTCTTATATCTTATCATGTCCGAGCCAACTTTGCAAGCTCTTTTTTTCAAGCTTCTTTCGAAGCATTTTTCAAGTTGCTTGCCGCACCGTGTAAACTGTGTTTTCTTGGCCGGAATTAGAATATACCACGAATCACTTCTACTTGTAAACTCTTTTTTTTCATTATGAAATTATCTGATTTGCTCTTAACTGTTTCCCCTATTAAAAGGCTTAACTCCTGGCTGCTGATTTAGCAGGAGTTAAGCTCAGAATGATTCCAAACGCCGTATAAAGAGACTAACGTATTTATAAACTCCAGCTTCAGGATCATAGCAGAAGCTCACTTCATTATAAGAACTTCATTTATCGTTCTGCTATCATAATGGCTTTAATATTTTCATCGTCATCATCATAATTTGCAGTAAAACCCAATAAATAACTACCATATTCATAGATGATCATCTGGCCTTTATCAGAATCAGGGTGTTTGTATCGCTTTACTTTTCCCAGAACCTGTTCAACATCCTTAAACGTTCTCATCGTGAAGGCTTAAATCCTTGTACAACCTTGAGTGCCCATCATCCACATATGATTCACCAGCTATTTTCTTCATGGCTTCTGCTGTGGCTGGAACATCTTTACTCAGATTGAACATCGTTGCGTAGGTATCCACATTATTTTTATCAAATGCACCTTCACCTCAATGAAGCCGACAGCATAAGGCCCCACTTCATACGGATCAAACACTACCCTAATTCCATTGTTCGTAATATAGAAGCTTGTTTTAGTAGTTAGTGAAAACTGATATCTCGATTCCTCATACGCATCTTTATTTAATTTCAGCCCTGCTCCGATTCCATCATACAAGTTGTACTTTTGCTGAGATGTTTAGATCTGAACATATTGCTGACCAAAGCAAAACCACCCGCAGAACGAGTGGTCCCTATATAGTCTGAAAAACATTTCTATGCAATTTAACAATTCAGTTTCTATTAAACGAGCCCTTACTTACGTTCTACCTTATATCCCTTATCCTCAAGCAGTTTTACGATCCCGTGATCACCCAAATAGTGCGCTGCTCCAACCACGATAAAGTATTCTTCACCTTTACCATTTTTCAGATAACCATCAATTTTGTCAGCCATGCCGATATTACGGTCAATCAACATCGCTTTATTGTACTCCTCGTCATCCGAGAAGCTGTTTGTCAGCTCCAGTAATTGCTCATCATTACCTGTTTTCCACATCTCAGCCATCTGATTCACCGTGTTATCGAGTACATCGAAGTTGTCGATTGTAGAGCGCAGTGTTTTTTCCTGCAGCTCTTTCGAAAATTTATCAAACATCCCCAGTTGAGATTGGTAAGACTCGAGTTCAATAACCGGGATTTTTCGCTCTATCGCTTTTTGAATAAAATACAAATCCACACCGGACGATGCTTCCAGTCCAGCTGTTGATGTTTTCAGACTTGCCAGTGTGCTTTCCACTACCCAAGGCTTGAATGCATCGAACGCGTCAGGCTCTAACCCCTTTTTCTTCAAAATATCCCCGAGCTTGCTGTACGTCTCACTCGAAACATGATCCTTCAAGGTCGTACCATCCTGATATGATCCCAGACTTAACACCAGCTTCTGCTGCTCCTCGTCCGCTGCTTTGCTGATGTCTACCTCAACACCGAGATAGTCAGCCTCCGCAAAGGCTTCTTCAAATTCTGGGCGCAGCGGGTAAAAGCTCTTGTCTGCCACATGCATCGAACCTACCAGATAAACGGTGTTGCCGTTATGCTGCACTTCCCACATAAAGCCGCGCCCACCATTTTGAGCGGTTTCGACCGAGCCATCGCTTTTGGATACCAGCAGCACCGTGCGTGCAGCTTTATCCCAACGAACCTCATATCCTGCAGCATCCCCAACGATGCGAATAGGCGCATAAGTAACGCCGTTGATGCGTACAAGTTTGCTTTTCAGGGTAATCGTCTTGCCATTGACAATTGCCGTAATGCTATCATTGCTCGTTCCCGCCAATTTCACGTCCATAGCATCCAGCGTTGTACGCAGCGGAACCAGAGTTGTTCCTTTCTGCACAATTGGTGCTCCAGTCGTATATTCAACCGCCTGATTATTTACTTTGACAGCCGTTTCCTGCGGAGCAGCCATTGCCGGTACTGCTGATGCAAGCAAGCCTGCCGAGATGGTAAGGGATAAGAGCACACGTTTCCATTGCTTCATATAATATGTATTCTCCTTTGTCGTATAAAAAATTAAGCACTAGACTTGTATCAAACCAGTATATGCTCTTCTAGTATACGGTCAAAGGTGGGTATCGTTCCATATTTTATAAACTGAAACAATAAAAGAGCCCTGGCTCGCGCCGGGTCTTCTATATCAATTAGACTATGTGATCGGTCATTGGTCACGATTGTTTTTTGGTCTGATATGCATGCATGGCCGTCTGAAATTGATTCAGCGCTTCCTGATATTCGAGTCGATCCTTATCGTTAGAGGCAAGCTGCTTACGCATCTTCAGATCATCCTGCAATCGCTGTACCAGATCTTTAATCTGATCATTCGGATTCGAATTAGCCGGCTTGGGCAAAGCTTCCGTTCCAGTCTGCACGGTCAGTTCTCCTTTACTATCCACTTGACCAATCGATACCTGATTCAATGTGACGTTAAGCTTGCGCAGTTCTTTTTTTACCCAATCCTCACTTAATCCAGCACCCTGAAGAGATTCGGGCAAAATATTTCCATCCATAATAATCGTTCGCGGCTCCTTTTCAGACGAAAGACGATAACCCAGCAAATCAGCGGTAAGCGGCTGATATTCCTTTTTTAACATGACACTGATATCCCCGCTCTGCTCCATTATTGCAAATTCCACATCGGCAACCCGGAACACATCTTTTTTGCGAAGCTGCTCCAGAAATTCATCAATGGTCAGCCTTTCCTTCTTTAGATTCTCTTGAATAACGGCTCCATTTTCAATAAGAATCGTTGATCTTCCGTCCACAATATCCCGGATTTTTTTACTTTTCATCGTCAAATATTCCGCTCCTGCAGAGACAGAAACCCATACGAACACGGCAAGAAAGCCCAGGTACCAGCTTGTGTCTGTATCCAGTGATATGTATCCAACCAGGTTCCCCAAAGTGATGCCCGTAATATATTCAAACAAAGATAGTTCTGATATCTGCCGTTTGCCTAAAATTTTGGTGATGAGAAACAAGATCGTTACGGCAGAAAGTGTTCGTAAAATAACCTCTAACCATTCTGGCATGTCGCACATTCCTTTCCCGTGAAGTCATGTGTTCGGATGATCAACTTCACCATTGAAGGTTATACTAACCTTGCCCGGCGAATTGTATGCATAAATGATTAGAAGCATCGTCCTTTTTTTAGAAGCTGCGTTCCATCTCTCTTCTCCACAATGTCATGCCAAAACAGAATTCGATTCATTTGATTTTACCTTATAAAGGGTATAGTCTATTTTAGGAGATACTTGCCGTCAGTGATACTGCTCATGTAACTATTATGTATAGCGGTACGTCTCTGTTCAGTCTTTTTTATCTTACAAATGATACGGGGTGACTAACCATGAACAAGCAAGAACAGGTCATGCTGAATTTCAGAGATTTATTTAACAAGTTGGTCTGGATTAATAAATCGAAAATGGAAAGCAGTCTTCAAGGGTATAAGCCCTCTGAAGTCCATTGCATTGAATTTATAGAGAAGAATGTGGATTCCAATGTAACCAAGCTGGCAGAATCCCTCTATATGACCAAGGGCGCTATAAGTAAATTAACGAAGAAACTCATTGAAAAAGGTCTGATCGAAGATTATCAGAAAGCGAACAATAAGAAAGAAGTCTTTTTTAAACTCACCAAGCAAGGCAGAGTCATATTTGACATTCATGAGAAACTTCATAAAGAGTTTCAGGCGAGAGATGAGTCTGTATTCAATCATGTAACGGAAGAGCAATTCGATCGCATGCTGAACTTCATTGAACTGTACAGTAAACATTTGGACACTGAAATAAAGAAACAAGGTTTGGATATAAGTAAATAACGAAGTAAATAACAAATAATTTAATAATAAAACCAAGAGCAACCTTCTCTGAAGAGAAATGGATGCTTTTTTTACACCCTTTTTATTGTTGACAAGGAAACTAAATGCGGATAGAATTTTGGTTGACAAGGAAACTAAAACGAATAAAGGAGTCTAAATATGACCGCAGATAAAGTAAAAGAACAACGAATACCGAAACATATTCTTATAACCGCTTGGGCCATTGCTCTTGGCGCAATAGCTCCTATGCTGGATTCTACAATGGTGAACATTGCCGTAAATCAACTCACTACAGATTTTCATACCACATTGGGCACTATTCAATGGGCCATTACAGGATATATTTTAGCCCTTGCGATAACGGTTCCTGTATCTGGCTGGCTTATGAATCAATTTAATGGGAAGAAGGTATTCATTGGAGCTGTCATTGCTTTTGGTGTAATCTCTGTGCTAACAGGTGTTAGCTGGGATATATCCAGTTTTATCTTCTTCCGTTTGCTTCAGGGATGTAGTGCCGGAGTCATTACCACACTTATGTTTACCCTCTTGGTTAAAACAACGGGGCAAGACTATTTAGGCAGAGTCATGGCGATCGTAAGTACTCCTATGATCTTTGGCCCCATCTTGGGACCCATTATCGGAGGATTTATCGTTCAGATTGCATCTTGGCAATGGATCTTTTTCATTAACGTACTCATTGTATTGATCTCTGCACCATTAATGATGAGAAAGATTCCAGACTTTGAGCCCTTTAACAAAGAAAGCAAGCTCGATCTATTTGGAATTATGGTTTTATCTATGATGAGCGCGACTTTCATTTATGGAATAACCAAAGCAGCAGATCATGCCACTTTCAACAATGACGAAACTATCTTGTGGATGGGAATTGGCCTTGTTTTGGCCCTCATCTACTTCGCTTATAATCGTATTCAAAGGAATGAAACCGTTCTGCCCATGAATTTGTTTGCACACAGAAACTTTGCCGCATCAAGCGCGGGGCTATTTTTGGCAAATATCGCTATTATGGGTCCAATGTTAATACTCCCCTTGTTCTTTCAAACCTTTCTAGACTTCACATTAATTCAAACAGCAATTGCACTAATCCCTCAAGGCGTTGGTATGCTGATCACTCGGCCTTTCATTGGAAAAATGATCGACAGAGTTGGCGCAAAATATGTGCTGATCGTCAGTCTTTTTCTTTCCCTTATCGGATCTATTCCATTTATCTTCATTACAGATCGTACCAGTATGATTTGGATTTCGATAATCTTATTCATTCGTGGCGCCAGTGTTGGGGGCATTAGTCTTCCTTTAATGAGCGAAGCATACACTGGACTCGACAGCAAGCAGCTTCCAGAGGCGGGTGTTGGGATAAACATCATTGAAAACCTGGGTTCAAGCTTTGGTTCAGCGATTATTGCAACGACTGTCGCAACGGTCATACAAGGCTTGCATCCAACCATTGCAAATCAATTGCAGGGGTACCATATCGGTTTTCTTGTAGCCACGATGATTCTGGCACTGATCTTGATCCCTGGCCTGGGTCTTACCAATAAAAACAAGGCAAAAGATATACTTACGCTTGAATGAAATCAAAGACTTGTAGATCTAAGCATAGTGATATGCTTGAAGTGATGGGCTACACCACTTGGGGATGTATCGACCTCGTCAGCGCATCGACAGCACAGCTGAAAAAACGCTACGGATTCATCTACGTAGACCGTCATGATGATGGCTCCGGTACGCTCGAGCGTTACAAGAAAAAATCGTTCGACTGGTACAAAGAAGTCATCGCTACGAACGGCAAAAGCCTGAAAGGTTAACTCCGTAACTAACACTACAAATAAAAAGCGCAAGCAGAGAAGATTTTATCTCCTCCTGCCTGCGCTTTTTCATCGTTGCAACGGCAACAGCTTAAACTCCATCTTTTCTGTGTTAGAAACGAATTAATGCGATAATTTCAATCCTAAATACCTTATGCCAGAATTCGAAATATTCTCTTTATTATTGATTTTTTACATTTATGATAATTAACTCAATTCTGAAATAACCGGATATATTGCGCCTCTTAAGTGGAAATCATAGTTCTGATCTACAATTCCTACGACTACGTCTTCATGTTCATAGAGATCCACCATGAATCCAGCCATTTCTTTAGCCGTGTGATATTTAGTCATATTTGCTTTGTAATCAAATCCTTCAGCATCGATTGATTTTTGAACAAATTCTGTTTCCGTAATTGCTGGTGCCAAAATCTTCGCTTTAAGTTTTGCCCCCTTCAGTTCCAGTTCTTTGGCAAGACCTTCTGTAAAGGCACTAACATAGTATTTCGATGCGGAATAAGCCACGCTGCCCACTGCAATTGCATATCCGAGTGCGGAAGAGACGTTAATCAATTGAGTGCCTTCAACATCTGCATAATCTCGAACATACAATGTAGATAAAATGGTCAAAGATTCGATATTAACACGCAGCATGGTTTCTACTTTGTCCAAATTCTGTTCAGCTATGACGGAGCCTTCTCCAAGCCCAGCATTATTGATCCACGTTTCAATTTCATATTGTTTCAAATTGTTATACAGCGCATAAGCTTCAGAGGATACGGACAGGTCACTTTGTTGAACAATAACATTTACTTTAGTATCAATGCCTTGGATTGTAGCTTTAAGTTCTTCCAGCTTATCCAATCTTCTGGCCACCAAAATTAAATTTTTCCCCCGTGCTGCAAATGCTAATGCTGTTTCATATCCAATGCCTGAACTTGCTCCTGTAATTACGGTGTATTTCATGTTATTCTCTCCCTCTTATAGTACAGAATTAGTATAGATAACCACCTTTTATTAGAACGTTCATTCTAATAAAGATAAAAAAATAATTTCTTAATCGGAGTATAACATTTTGAGAACGATCAGTAAAGAATTTTCGCTTGATTCTTTCGTTAACTTAGATTTTCTTTGGACTTGAACAGATGGGCATTCAATACCAGTTCATAGTGCGGTGAATGTGACCTACGAAGGAATTAGCCCACCCCAAACAACATTATATATATCTAATAGTAAATTAATCTAAAATTGAAAGTGACATGTCTATAATACTCATTAATTTCCGCTGATCTGACGTCGTCTTAACGAGTGTGCGTAGTCCTAGCCAAGTGTTCATTAGAAAGTGAGCAGTAGCTACCGGGTTCAAGTCTCTCTTAATTTCACCTGTTTGTTGTCCTGTTTGTATAAGTGTTGACAAAAATTCCTCTGTTCGAGTATAACTCTCATTTACTAAAGAAGAGACTTCAGGATCTAAAGCACCCAGTTCCACACCTGAATTTACCATGAAACAACCTATGGGTTCGCCTTCTTTTCTTATCGTAGATTCAAACATCTCGCGTAGCACCAGTTTAATCGATTTTTGATTTTGGGTCAGAAACTTTATTTTGCTGGTCTGTTTCGCTTCATATCGCTCTAGAGCTTTCAAATATAAGGCATGCTTATCCCCAAACGTATCATATATGCTTCTTCGATGAATGCCCATATAATCCACTAAGTCTTGCATGGAGGTTTTCTCATACCCTTGGGTCCAAAAAAGGTGCATTGCTCTATCTAATACTTCATTTATTTCAAATTCTTTGGATCTTGCCATCATTATCACCTCGAATAATCATTATACATTCAATTGATTATTCAGCAAATGGGTTTATAAAGTTCCTTGAACCAAATCAAAAGATGCCTAATTGCGAAATAATAAGAGTGATTCAAGATTCACAATAGCAAAAGACCGCTCTCTACACTTGAGAAGCGGTCTTTTACTGTTATGATTCAATCTCCGCCCGCAAGTAAGCCATCTCTTCTTCCATACTGGAAAACTTGATTCTAGGGTGTACCCTTTTGGATGTAGCAGGTTCTAGACTCCCCTGATAGTGGTGCTGTTTGTTCGTTGTTGTTGTTGCACTTCCCAATTAAATCTTGTACGCCTTCATCGCTTTGAACAGCTCTTTGAAGGTTGGACGTTTACCGTACATTAGTACGCCCGTACGATAGATCTTGGCTGCCAGCCAGCCGAAGACCAGGATGGATACGGCCAGAATGGCAAGGGAGATCAGAATCTCCCAGGTTGGCGCAACTCCTGCCCCGATCCGTACCAGAATCGCCGTTGGCGAGGTGAACGGAATGAAGCTTGCGATTTTCAACAATAAAATATTGGGTGTAGAGATGCTGAAAATCGCAATATAGAAGGACACCAGCGAGAGCATCGTGATTGGCAGCACAGCCTGACCAAGCTCTTCCGTGCGGCTTACCATCGAACCAATAGCTGCAAACATAACGGCATACAGGAAGTAACCCAGAATGTAGAAAATAAGCCCGTATACGATCACCGCTATATTAATGTCGTTAACACTCATATTAAGATCACCAAGCACTGCTCGGTTATGCGGCAGCATGATGTTACCGGCCACTACAGCTCCGAAGATACCGATCTGCAGCAGGCCTACCATGAAGATACCGATAATTTTGCCGAACATCTGACTGAGCGGAGATACACTTGTAATCAGAATTTCCATGATGCGCGAGCTTTTCTCGGCTGTAATCTCGGAAGCAATCATATTACCTGTCATCATTGTGGATGTGAACAGCAGGATGATCAAGAGATAGACTACGATGTAGTTAATCGGACTCATCGATTTTTCCGAACCCGCACCCGCTTCTCCTTCATCTGTGCTTAAACTCTGAGCAGTCAGCTTTACAGGTGTGGTGATCAGCGCCTTTTGTTCGGCGGTCAGCACATCCTTAACGACGACATCCAGCTTCACACTCTGCAAGGCCGCTTCAAGCGACGTAATAATCTGCGGTGAAATATCGTCTGAGGAATAGAGCACAGGCTGCGGGAACTCCTGTCCTTGTACCGTTTCAAGCTTCAAATAACCGTCGATTACACCTTTATTTACGTCTTCTTTCAGCGCCGCTTCATCCTTATCTCCACCCATAATCAGACGATAAGCCTGATTACCCTGTGCAGAAGAGAATTTCTCCAGCTTCTGTGCCACGTCCTGCTGCTCTGTTGTCAGAACTCCAATGTTTACGGGATTACTGCTCGAAGCTCCGCCACCAATGGAGCCGCCATTAAATAAGGTAATGAAATATGGAACATTGAGTCCAATCGTAATTAAAAGTGCAAGTACAATCGTCGTGACCATAAACGACTTCGTTTTTACTTTGTTTTTGAACGTAAAACCTGTAATTGTGCCCATTTTATTCATTCGACTCACCTACCTCACGAATAAAGATTTGGTTAAGCGTTGGTTCCTTGATCTCAAAATGCTCTACGGTCGTCTGACTCATCGCCGTTTTCAGAATCTCCTGAGCCGCCTCAGCTTGGCTGACATGGATCAGATATCCGCGTTCGTTGTGCTCCACGTGTTTTACACCTGCCAGCTGCTCCAAACCATCCACCTGTCCAATCGTGCTGAGATACACCTGTTCACGCGGATAACGGCTTTTAATTTCCTTGATCTCACCCTGCACCACTGTGTTAGAGCGATGCAATATCGTGATCTGACGACACAATTCCTCAACATGCTCCATACGATGCGTGGAGAACAGGATCGCCGTACCTTCATCACGCAGTTCCTTAACCGTAGATTTAAGCAGCTCCACGTTAACCGGATCAAGTCCGCTAAACGCCTCATCCAGAATCAGAATCTGAGGTCTGTGCACCACTGCTGCAATAAAACCCATCTTCTGCTGATTCCCTTTGGATAACTCTTCAATCTTTTTATCGTAATATTCCGGCACTTCAAACCGCTTTAACCAGTATTTCAAGCTCTCATCAGCATCTTTGGCTTTCATGCCACGCAGGCGTGCCAGATAATTGATCTGTTCACTTACCTTTACTTTCGGATACAACCCGCGTTCTTCGGGCAAGTAGCCCATAATCTGCTGCAGCTCCGTGTTATAAGGCTTGCCGTTGTATAAAATGTTACCGCCATCCGGGTGAATCAGCCCCAGCACCATGCGCATTGTAGTTGTTTTACCTGCGCCGTTGGCTCCGAGCAGCCCATAAATCTCACCCTCTTTGACATTCAGTGTTACTCCATTAACGGCTGTCTTGTCTGCGTATTGTTTGACGACTTGCTTCAATTCCAATCGGTTCATTCAGAATCGTCTCCCTTCGGTTATCTCCACTGTACGGGTGCATACCCGGCGATCCAATATTCCAGCACTTCTCCCAGCTCCAGATTGCGAATCTGAAGCACCCGGTGATTGGACAACTCCAGCCTTTCCTGAGCCTCGCTCACCCGGGTTGTAATGACACGGATCAATCCATTCTCTTCCCGAAAAGATTCCACCGCCCCGGGAATACTCTCAGGCCGCAAATCCCCTTCATACCAGATTTCCTTCCATTGCCCGAGCACAAGGTCCTTCTCTGCCATACCCAGAACCTGACCGCGATGCATCAATACGATATAGTCCGCAAGCCGTTTCACTTCATCTGCAATATGAGTGGCAATGAGAATGGTCGTATCTCCACCTTTCATATAATCACGGAACTGTTCAACCATGACCTTCCATGCAAAAGGATCAAGACCGGATGAAGGTTCATCCAGCAGCAGAAGCTTCGGACGAGCCGCAAGCGCTGCGGCAATCTCGAATTTCCGCCGTTCTCCCTTGGACATCTTGTTGAGCTTCACATCACTTGGCACATCCATGTCTTCTATCAGCTGTTGAAACAGCTTTATATCCCACCTCGGGTACCAATGTGACCGAAAATCAGCAGCCTCCTGCGGTGTCATCCGGTTCTCTTCCAGACCACTGTTATCGGCCACAAAGCCGATCTGCTGCCTCAGCTCAATCGGAAGCGATCCCGAATGCTCCTGTCCAAACCATATGATCTCTCCGCTGTCCGGCAGTACAATTTGCTGCAGCATATTCAGAAGTGTGCTTTTGCCAGAGCCGTTATGCCCCAGAATAGCCACCACATAGCCCTCCGGGATGGTCAGATCAATCGGTCCGATAACCCTGCGCTTACGCATTTTAGATACCCCGTTTAACTGAATAGCTATCGGTTCTGCCATATGACTACCTCCCCCCTTTTATTTGGAATAGATTGCTCTCAGCGCTTCCCGAAACAAACTTTCCATCTCTTCTTCGGTACAACCAACAGCCTTGCCTGACTGTACCGCAGCCTGCATCGCTTCCTCCGCAGCCTTCAGCCTGTAAATTTCCCGATCTCCTGCCTCAACCTGGGCCACAAATGTACCTGTCCCCTGCTTCGTACGAAGCAGACCTTCATTCTCCAGATCCTGATAGACCCGTCTAACCGTAATCACACTGCAATTCAGTGCCCCGGCAAACTCACGAATGGACGGCAAATGTGTCCCCTCCCCCAATTGACCCGTTATAATTAACGACCTTAACTGATTCTCAATCTGGTGATACAAAGGTTCAGCGCTATTTTCATTGATTTGAATGGGTATTTTCACAACTTGCACCTCGCCTCCGGTACACTTCATTCACTTGCCTGAACGTGCCGGCTTCATCCATATTCTTCTCGTAATCAATTCATCCCAACTGTCTCTAATTCAAATCCCTTACGGCCAGCTTCCTCAGTGTTAATCGACTGAATCCCCACAACACTGCTAATCCAGCAACCATTGCAATCCACATCATCGGAGATAACAAGCCCCAGGCTTTACTATAGTGAATGACATACCAGAATCCATAGTTGCCCGACATACGAATCACCAAGGATATAACAATCGTCATTGGCAGAAACAAAAAGCTGAGAAGCAAATATTTTTTCCCGCTAAACAAAAACTCCCCGTAAATATACAAACCCGTAATCAACAGCCCATATCCTGTGCAGCTCAGCGCAAAGGCCAAATACTGATCCCATGTGAAGTTCTCCGTATGCAGTCTGACAGCATATAGTGATCCGTAGAAAAAGAATCCATTGTACGCAAACGCAATCAGAGATTGCTGCAGTCTTGACCACATCACCGTCTCATTCGGGATCGGAAGTCTGCGATAATAGGCCAGCATCTGTGTGTAAGAGTCCTCCTGTATGTATCGGAAGGAACGTCTGCTAAAGAGAAATCCTTGGAACGGCAGCATAATCAAAAAAAACGCATCCACCACCGGATTAACAAGATTGCTTTCCTGTTGCCCAATCAACAGCACACCGCTCATACTGCCCGTATAGATCATAAATATGGCGGTCCATAACCAC
Source organism: Paenibacillus sp. TC-CSREp1 (assembly GCF_050171015.1). Classification (NCBI taxonomy): domain Bacteria; kingdom Bacillati; phylum Bacillota; class Bacilli; order Caryophanales; family Paenibacillaceae; genus Paenibacillus; species Paenibacillus sp. TC-CSREp1. The sequence goes on from NZ_JBNOKM010000024.1 coordinate 12,469, forward strand.
TGCAGCTTATCCTTCTTGAACTCATTGCGGGTCAGCCACCACGCTTGCTTCCATGCATCCATATTCATGCCTGCCTTTCAACTGTCTTACATTATGTTCATTGCTCTACTGTGCTTTTGATTGTTTCACTGTGTCTACTGTATATATCAATATACACAGTATACAGACCCATCTCTAATTCCGTCAACTCCTTTTTTCCTGAATCAGGAAAGCAGGATAGGAAAAACATGCATTCTGCGATAAAATAAACAAAGCTTAGAAGAGAGGAATGATCCCCTATGGGGTGGCTAATTGAGCCCATACTTGTTTTCATTTTTATTTTGGCGATGATCTGGCTTATCATTCGAAGTGATTCTGATCGGCATCATACGGCGAAACACAACACCAAACAGGACGCCAGACAAAACAGACGCGAGTCCGATTCCGCTGCATCCTCTTCTTCGATGATGACCTCTGACTTTTCCACGGATGCTCATCCCAGGCATTCTCATGATCATCGACATCATCATCACCATGATCACCACTATCACGATACGAATTCTTCATCGGGGTCTCATCACCATTCCAGCAGTGATCATGGAAGCAGCGACAGCGGCGGGGACAGCGGTGGCGGAGGAGATAGTGGCGGAGGTGGCGGGGATTGACGTACCTGCTGCAATGCAACCAAAAAAAGAGCCATACCCGGTACTGTGAATGAATCACAGCGGGTACGGCTCTTTTAAATCCGGTCATCTTATCGCAGAAGAGGCATGAGCTTTATACAAGAGTGTAGCCTGCGGGCAGGCTGCGGTTTCGACGAATGGCCCGAATCTCGGCCAGCGTAAGACGCTCGTTGGTGGAGATCAACGATTCGACATCATTACCGCGGATCAAGTCATCCAAATCTCTCAGGTTGGTGTTTCCACGGAAGACCCGGAAGCCTCCCTGAAAGTTCGGCCGTGTAAACAGCACAAGCGTAGCGTTGGCACTTGTTGAAAAGAAGCGCAGACTCTCAACCCCGTCCAAAATGTTATCCAGGTTGCGAAGACCTGTATTACCGCGATAAATGCGGCTTCTTCCTCTGTAGTTTTCTTCCGAATACACGGTAAGACGAGGATACGTTTGGCTGATGCTCACTGCTTTTTTCATTGTTGTTTCCCTCCTCTCAAACTCATTCTATGAATGAATAAGAGAGAAGGTATGGACCAATAATCTGCAAGAATCGTCTATTTCATATATTTACAGAAAGAAGAGCGTTATAACAGCCCTGTCCCCCTTACACCCCGAGAATCGCTTCCCATACCGGACGTGTATGTCCACCTGGATATAGAATATATAACAACACATATACAACAACCCCTGTCAGAGCTGAACCGAACCAGATCAAGGAAGTAAATCGTCCCCAGCGACGATGTGTTTTGAATTTCTTTTTGAAGCCGAGCACCAGAGTTGAGATACCAAATACAGCAGCCACTGTAGCCAGAATAATATGAAAGATCAGAAAAATCCGGTAAAAAATCTCCATATCGGGATCTCCACCCCAGGCTGTATTGCCTACAAATATCGTGCGGGACATGTATATTACAAAAAAGATCAGAGCCGCAATCGCTCCCGCTACCATAGCAGACTGGTGTGCCTCACGTTTGCCCCGTATGATTAAAGCCCAGCCAATTGCCACAAGTACCGCACTAATCACAATGAAAGAAGTACTGATCGTAGGCAGCCAGAAATACATATCCATCGTGTGTTCCCCCTTTTGTCATCACATTGTGCTCACGATATATTCACGATTTGGCAGCCGGATTGAGCGAGCCCCGCTCTTCACCGCCAGAAGGTGTAAGATCATCGTCCTCTTCCTGTCTCTCCTTCCGGTACCACTGTGCAAATACATAGGCCAGCATGGAGACAAATATCCCCTCCTGGATAAACTTCATCAGAATACCGCCCACCTGCTGATCCTCCTTCGCGGAAGACAGAAAGTTAAAGAATGCCGGCCCACCGAACGAACGAAGAAGCGCCGAGGAGTCGCCAGATACGCAGTACCTCATCGCTTCGGCCCATGCAGCCGGATTGCTATATGTCTGATACAACGGTTCGGAAGCAAAAATAATCAAACCGCATGCAGGTGTCAGGAGCACCATATTCAAAAAGATAAATCCAACCTTCGACAAGCCCGATGCTTGTCTGCCTTCCGGCAAAGGATTCAGCAGCGTCCACCACATCAGCATGGATGTAATAAACAGCACGATATAGTACAGCCGGTGAACGGTAAAATTCAACATAACATAATCATGTACAATCGGCAGATGGTACAGGGAAAACAATCCGTTGAACAGCACCGCCGCTACAATCGGATGTGCCAGAAAAGAAAGTCCACGCTTCGGCAGCCAGCGCACGATGCTGCGCCACACCCAGACAGGCAATCCCTTCATCATCAGCGGTGGAGCAATCAGATAAGACAAGGCCATACTGATCATATGAAAGCTGAACATGACATGCCCCAGCAGATTGAAGGGCCCGGCCTGTGCCAGATACAGGACAGTCAGACCTGTGAGAAACAGCACCTTCTGCCCGACTGTTGCTGGCGCTGCACCCTGTACTCTCTCACTGAACGGTCCGACCAGCACCAGATAAGCTGCCGCGATGATCAGAAACAGAGCAAGAACAAGCGGACTCCATAAATCATCAAAACTGAAATATTGCAACCCGAGCATACGGGAAACCTCCCCGTGAACCTGTTTTGGTGAATATTAATAACCATCACTGCGCTGTGTTCGTATAAAAGGGGAAAAGACGGCGGCAATTCGCCGCCGCCATCTCTCTTACCACCAAACCCAGAACAGGGCCATAATAATACATGTAAAAGCTACGAAAAATCCAAAGGCCATAAACAGAATCGGCATCAAGTGACCTTTGTCTTTCAGGTGCATCCAGTAGCCCAGCTGCACAAATACCTGCAAGATCGCCATCACAACCATAAGAATGATCGTAAAGGTTGTGTTAACCCCTCCGGCTGCTGCCGCTGCAAAGGCAATCAACGTGAGTATAATCGAGAAAATAAACACGACGACATGCTTCTGCGGCCCTTCCGCCCGGTGGCGGTGCTTCACCGGCTGTTGATCTGTTTGATCCTGAGCGGACATGTGTTATCCCACCTTTCCGAGCAGGTACACGACCGTAAAGATGAACACCCACACAACGTCGATGAAATGCCAATACATAGCAGATACATAGACCTTTGGTGCGGTTACGACCGTTAATCCTTTTTTGAACAGCTGCCCGATAATGATTCCGATCCACACAATACCGAATGCAACGTGAGCTCCGTGGAACCCGACCAGCGTATAGAATGCTGAACTGAAGGCACTCGTGGTCATGCCAAACTCTTTATGTTTCACATACTCGTAGAACTCGTAAATTTCCAGTCCAAGGAATCCAAGGCCCAGAACAACGGTAATGCCCAGCCACAAAGCAAGAGCGTTGCGTTTCCCTTTGTGCATCGCCTGAATGGCAAATACACTCGTCAAACTGCTGACCAAGAGAATAAAGGTCGCTGCCGCTACAAGCGGCAAATGGAACAACTCATTGGCTGTTGGTCCTTCGTTGGTCTGTCCGCGGAGAGCCAGGAAGGTGGCGAATAGTGTACCGAACAGTACCGTCTCGCCGCCAAGGAACAGCCAGAAGCCGATCAGCTTGTTGCGTCCCTCCAGCGTTGCCTTCTCCGGTTCATGCGGCAGCTTGCCGTTTACCGGCTCGGCGTGTGAGGTTGTCATGTTCTCGCCCCCTTCTCGTCCTGATCCTCCGGTTCAATGTGCCAGCCATGATCGTCATATAAGGAGCGCAGAGCCATCGCACCAAATGTAATCAGAAGACCGATAATCACGACAATATAATTGTTAAAGATTATATTCATGAATTCCAACTGAAACTTATCCTTGCTGAACATCAGTCCAAGACCAGCGATGAAAATACCTACGGACATCACAAATGGCAACGGTGTTGCAGATGGCATATGGATAGAGCCTACCGGTTCAGCCGGAGTCATCTCCTTGTTGCCTGCCATCTTCTCTTTCCAATATGCATCAATACCGCGTACAAGCGGTGTTTGTTTGAAGTTGTACTCTGGCGGCGGTGATGGAATGGTCCATTCCAACGTACGCCCGTCTTCCCAAGGATCGTTCGGTGCATCCACCGGTTTTCTCGTTGTAATCACGATGTTTACCAGGAAAATAATAACCCCGACACCCATCAGGAATGCACCGATGGAGCTGACCAGATTGAGCAGGTCAAAATCCTGATTCGGCAAATATGTAACGATCCGGCGCTGCATCCCCATCAGACCGAGGAAATGCTGTACAAAGAAGGTTAACTGGAACCCGATCATAAATGTCCAGAACGTCCACTTCCCAAGGGATTCACTCAGAATGCGACCAAACATTTTTGGCCACCAGTAATGAAGTCCGGCGAATAATCCAAGCACCAGTCCACCTACGATTACATAGTGGAAGTGAGCAACGACAAAGTATGTGTCATGGAACTGAAAGTCTGCAGGAGCAGATGCGAGCATGACACCGGTAACCCCACCCATAACGAAGGTTGGAACAAATCCGACAGCAAAAAGGTTTGCCGCCGTGAAGCGAATCTGTCCGCCCCACATCGTGAAGAGCCAGTTGAAGATTTTGATACCTGTCGGTACCGCAATCAGCATGGTCGAAATGGAGAACAGCGCGTTTGCGACAGTACCGAGACCTGTAGTGAACATATGGTGCGCCCATACCATGAAGCCCAGGAAGGCAATCAGTATCGTAGCAAATACCATCGAGCTGTATCCAAACAGCCGCTTGCGTGCGAAGGTTGGAATAACCTCCGAGATAATACCAAAGGCCGGCAGGATCAGAATGTACACTTCAGGGTGTCCGAAAATCCAGAAGATATGCTGCCATAACACGGGGTTACCGCCATTCGCAACATCAAAGAAATTCGCTCCCAGAACCCGGTCAAACGTAAGAAGCACAAGGCCTACCGTAATGGCCGGAAAAGCAAACAGGATAATGGCTGAAGTAATAAATGTTGTCCAGGTAAACATCGGCATCCGCATATAAGACATGCCTGGCGCACGCATCGTAATAATGGTCGCCAGGAAGTTAATACCGCCGATGAGTGTACCCAAACCGGCAATCTGAAGACCTATCGTATAGAAGTCGACACCATGCGTTCCGCTATACTGCGTACTGGAAAGCGGTGTATACGCGGTCCACCCTGCATCCGGCGCACCACCCATAACCCAGCTCAGATTGAGCAGCAGGCCGCCGAACAAAAAGGTCCAGAAGCCCAAAGCATTAACAAAAGGGAACGCTACGTCACGTGCCCCGATCTGCAAAGGAACAACCGCATTCATAATAGCAAAAATAATCGGCATGACACCAAGGAAAATCATCGTGGTTCCGTGCATCGTAATCAATTCGTTGAACACTTGCGCCGACACAAAATCATTCATCGGCTTCATCAGTTGAATCCGGATCAAAATGGCTTCAATCCCGCCGATGCCGAAGAAAAGTCCGCCCGCAATTAAGTAAAGAACGGCAATTTTTTTGTGATCGACGGTGGTAATCCAGTCCATCAAGCCCCTGTACCGCTTGACGCTATGCGCATGAGCCAAGGTTGTGTACCCCCTTCTTCATCCTTGCTGTGCTATTCGTAATCCAATTTGTAGTTCGCCAGATACTCGGCAATACCGTCGATCTCTTCATCCGTCAGTCCCAGACTCTTCGGACTTGGCATCGTATTGCCCGGCTTCACGGCTTGTGGATCATGAAGCCATTCTTTCATGTTATCCAGTACAGGCTTGCCTTCTTCCTGACCTTCACGCTGATTCAGCAAAATGCCTGCAACGGATTCCTTGCCGCCGATGCCTGTAAGGTTCGGAGCAACAGGTCCGCCTTGATCGCCTACTGCGTGGCAAGAAAGGCAATTGGTTTTGAACTTCTCGGCAAGCTGTGCGTCCTCGGGAAGGACAGCAGGAGCCTTCATCTCGTTAACCCAGCGGTCAAAGGACTCCTGGCTAACGGCCTTAACCTTGAACTCCATGAACGCGTGTGATCTGCCGCATAACTCGGCACATTTACCACGGTAAACGCCTTCATTCGGTGCAGAGAAGCTGAACTTGTTTAATGTTCCATCCGGGTTTGTGTCCATTTTGCCCGCAAGTGACGGCACCCAGAAGGAATGAAGCACGTCAGCGGTTTTCAATTCGAATGCAATTTTTTTTCCGGTCGGGATGATGAGGTCTTGAGCGGTGGTAATGTCGTACTGAGGATAAGTAAATTCCCACCAATACTGATGTGAGGTAACTTGGACCTTAACTGCGTTCTTGTCGTTAGACAGATCTTCACCGTGGGCAAAAATCGTCTGTACCGTTGGCACAGCCAAAATAATTACGAGTAAAAGCGGAATGGCTGTCCATATTACTTCCAGCTTGAAGTTTCCTTCAACCTGCTCAGGCACTTCGTTCTGCCCGGCTCGTCTGCGAAACCTGATCAGGACATAGGCAGCAATAGCAAATACAATGATGAGCACCACGATCATAATCGCAATAGATAGCTTCATCAGATCTAATTGGTCTTGTGCCACAGGACCCTGAGGTTTCATTACCGACAAGTCTTCCCGCCCGCATGCGGATAGCAGCAAAGAGAACACCGCCAGCAAGGGGAGGATTCGCTTTGCAACCTGCCACTGTTTCATCATTGATCTACCCCACTTTTTTACGTTTTCGTAGATTACGGTTGTCGTTCGGTACAATGATAGCGCGTGTACGTTACAGTACGATAAACATAATCCTCTTCATCATACAGAATGCTTACAAAAATAACGCTTCCAGTACTCCCGTCATTTCCTGCCCAGGGCATGTCTGCGCATTCTTCCAATTCATTCTATATGCTTCAATCACTTATTAAATATAAGTTGAGGGTATGATTTTGTCAATCTTTGGACACATGTTCACAAATTGTTCACTTTATGTATAAAACCGCTCTGCAACTTGCTTTGCAAACGATTTCACTTAAAAGTATTACTCTCTTCTTCTGAAAAATTTTGCCAAATTTCGGTGATAAACTAAAGTTTCTTAGCGATTTTTATCACAATTAAAACATGCGGTATTATGCAAAAAGAAGCTGCCCCATGTGCAGGAAATCATTACCACGTTTGCTGGAAATGAACGAATCTGCCCCATGCCTGTTCACGCTCATTTTGGCATGGAGCAATATTACTGTTTTTCCTGATAAAAGACTCAAAAGATAAGCCCCCACTCCCCTTACGATCCATCTGTCAGAATTAATGGCCCCTCCCCCGTGATGGCTATCGTATGCTCATACTGCACACCCCAGCTTCCGTCCAGCGTTCGAACAGTCCAGCCGTCCTCATCCCATATGACAGCACCGGAGCTGCCTTTGGTAAAGATCGGCTCAATGGTGATGACCATGCCTTCTGTAAGCATCATTCCTGTTTTACGTTTTCCGTAAGGCAGCACATTCGGCGGCTCGTGGATATACTGACCGATTCCGTGACCGATGAGCGACTTCACAATCCCGTAGCGGTACAACCTTGCGGTTCGTTCAATTGCATTGCCGATGTCTCCAAGCGTATTGCCCGGAACGGCCTGAGCTATTGCTTTATACAGTGCTTTCTCCGTGCGTCTCATTAATTTGCGAATGGATCTGGCAGGTTCATCAATTGCATATGTCCAGGCCGAGTCAGCAAGCCAGCCGTCCTTGTTCACTACCATATCTATCGTCACAACATCCCCGCTGGCGAGCGAACGCTTTCCCGGAAAACCATGACAAACGACTTCATTCACTGAAGCACAGGTAGCATATGGATACCCTTTGTACCCTTTTTGCTCAGGTGCGGCGCCATGATCAGCCAGAAAGTCCTCTACCCGTTCATCAATCTCTGCTGTTGTTATGCCCGGGACCATCCACTGTTCGATGTGCTGATGACAGCTGTGTAATGTGCGTCCCGCTTCCCGCATGTAGCCAATCTCTTCTTTTGTTTTTAAAATAGGGTCCACATGCCTTCATCCTTCCTGCTGTAAGTGTACTTCCATATATATGCAAGAAGTTCAGAACAAAGCCCCTAAAGTGACAAGGAACAAAATAAGCCTGGTTAATGAATATTTGACCAAAGCCGGGAACGCAAAAAAAACCGTCTGCCGGAGCCATGAGGCCCGAGAGACGGTTCTATTCATATCGGAACAGTATAATCAGAGTTGGTGTTGTTTCAGGACACGGAAGAATCCATCTTGACAAGCTCATGCTCAACCACAGAAGTCAATTCTTCCTCATATCCACCCGTAATCCGGTATTTTCTCACATACTCCTTCACGAATTTTTTTGGATCTTTAGGACGGAAAATCCGAGTCATTTCCCTCAAACTTTCTTTGACCTCATTGTGACCTTTCGTTGCCATTGTAATTCCCTCCCAAAACGTTGAAAGTGAATGCTCCGTTTAGAGAACGCCGAATAAGTCTTAAATGCCATTCATGAAGTTGTGTGCGCGGCTTAAAGCAAGCTTTAGGTCGGGAACCTCGCCGAATAGCAAGTACCTGACACTATAAATACCCGATATGATTCTGTTTGAATCATAATCTTATTGTATCATATTCGGAACCTCGTTACGACTTGACGATTTTTCCTAATATATATAACGGTTTTACTGCCCAAAAAGTTTAATTCCGAATCATCTTTCTGAAAATGTTTATTCTATACGGATTAATCTATCCAGCATAACCCACGACTATTCGGGGGATATTATCTTGGATCACCAAATCAGTAAAAGATCTGGAAATTAAAGGAGGACCTGTTATGGAGCGCAAAGAACAGGATATGCTGCCCCTTTCGCATGAAATAGTCGAGGTTGACGGTGTTTATGTCAATGAAGCAGGACAGGAAGAGCACCTGCATCGGGGTCAGCATTTCCCTGCCGATCCGGTACTCGGCAAGACGGAATGGAAGCTGACCGAATATTCTTTTGATAACCATCACGAAGGAAAAACCGATGAGCGCCTTGTTCCCAAGGAAGATGACGAGGACAAAAAGGGGAAAATCACAAGTCCCCGGAGACAGATTCAAACGTAGCAATTCCGCTGGAAGCAATCCACGTTCGCCGGTTCAGTTCTGTCCACCTCCTACATAGCCTATATAAAAAGGACAAAGGAGGCTGGGCCGAATGTCACCCATGAAATCGTCCAGCGGTCTGGATGAAAATATAGCTGGCATGCTGTGTTATCTTTTCACCTTCGTAGGCGGCATCATCTTTCTCGCTGTGGAGAAGCGCAGCCGGTTTGTGTTATTCCATGCCCTGCAATCCGTAACGGTTTTTGGCCTGATTATGGTTGGGCATGTGCTCTCTGCCTTTCTTCCCCTGTTCGGTCCACTGGTCGCATCTCTGTTGTCTCTGCTTGGCGTCATTGTATGGCTCCTGACGGTTATTGCCAGCCTGCAGGGAAAATGGCTCAAGCTGCCTTGGGTCGGGGACTTTGCCGAGAAGCAGCTGCGGCATCTGTAGTCATTTCAAGTTACGCCCTAACCAAAAACACCGAAACAACAGGCTAATCAGAAGCCTGTGTTTCGGTGTTTTCTGTGTATATATATTATGTTAACCAGCCTCAAAAACCTGATTTAACCTCATTCATATTTTAGCGCATAAATTATAAAGGTAATGAATCATTCATGCCCTTGGTCAAAATAGGTTACGTCGTGAATCATTCACACTATACAGTTTACATAATGATTGCACTGACCAAACGTCACCCCGCAATCCCAAACAGCGATTGCACCTGGATTTCAGATAGCTTGCTGGCAGCCGTTTTTAAGGCTTAGATGTTAAGCCACAGCTCTCCCTTGCATTCTCATAAATCTCCGTTTTATGCTGACTTGCCTGAAGCCTCAACCATGCCATCTGTATGTGATTCAGCCAGTTCCGCAGCGGTGTCTTTGCTGCCAAGACCATTAAACAACAGATTCATAAAGATGGCTGTAAAGCTGCCTGCAATAATACCATTGCCCAGCATAATCTGAGCCCAGGCTGGTGCACCAGCGAACAGCTGAGGTACTACGGTGACACCTAGCCCCATACCAACTGAACAAGCAATAATGAACAGGTTCTCATGCCGGCTCAGGTCTACCTGAGTACCAATAATACGAATGCCTGAGGAAACAACCATACCGAACAGTGCAACCATCGCACCGCCGAGCACCGACCCCGGTACAAGCTGCGCAAGCGCGGCAATTTTCGGTACAAAGCCGATGACAATCAGCAATCCACCTGCAACAACGATGACATCACGTGTTTTTACACGGGTCATCTGCACAAGGCCTACATTTTGCGAATATGTCGTATACGGAAAGGAGTTAAAAATCCCGCCAAGCACAATAGCCAGTCCCTCTGCACGATATCCACGCGCCAAATCCTTGGAAGTCAGATCCTTGTCCATGATTTTGCCCAGCGCCATAAATACGCCCGTAGATTCGGCCACACTGACAATCGCGACCAGAATCATCGTCAGAATAGGAACGATCTCAAAGGTTGGTCTCCCGAAATAGAAGGGCTGAACCATATGGAACCAGCTTGCGTCACGTATGGGTGCAAAGTTAACCTCCCCCATAAAGCCGGCAGCCACTGTACCAGCGAACAGACCAATCAATACAGAGATGGAACGTACAAACCCTGTAGTGAAACGAGTCATCAGAATGATAAAGACCAGCACACCGAAACCAAGCAGCAGGTGCACACCGCTGCCAAAGTCCTCAGCACCTTGACCGCCACCTAAATCGTTAAATGCGACCGGAATCAGTGTCAGCCCGATAATGGTGACGACGGAACCTGTAACCACTGGCGGAAAGAGCCGAATTAATTTACCGAAAATTCCTGAGAAAATGAGTACGAACAGACCGGAGGCAATAATTGCACCGTAAATGGCAGATACTCCGCTGCTCTGTCCGATTATTATCATCGGGGATACCGCCTGAAAAGCACATCCGAGCATGACTGGCAGCCCTACGCCGAAATATTTATTGCCCCAAACCTGAAGCAGCGTCGCTACTCCGCAGGCAAGCAGGTCAATTGCAATCAAATAGGTAAGTTGCTCCTGTGTGAATCCAAGTGCGCTGCTGACGATTAGCGGTACAACCACAGCACCGGCATACATCGCAAGCACATGCTGAAGTCCAAGCGAGAAGGTTTTGACCGGATGCCGATGACGCTGAAAAATACGTTCCCGTGCCATATCAGTCCGTTCCCTCCTCATCCGCAAAAGTCACTTGTCCATTGGACAACGCCCCGATACGAACTAGGGATTCCACCCGGTAACCCGCTTCCTTCAAGAGGCGACCTCCAGGCTGAAATGCTTTTTCAATAACGATCCCGATGCCGACCACTTCCGCGCCAACCTGCTCCACAATACGTGCCAGACCAAATGCGGCTTCGCCGTTCGCCAGAAAATCATCAATAATCAGCACGCGATCCCCGGGGTTCATAAACTTTTTGGCAACCGTAATCTCATTCGTCTCCTGCTTGGTGAAAGAGTACACCTTCTCCACCAGAATATCTTCAGTCAATGTAAGAGACTTCTGCTTGCGGGCGAAGATCAGCGGAACGTTGAGTTCAAGTGCAGTCATAATGCCCGGTGCGATCCCGGATGATTCGATCGTCAGCACTCGTGTGATGCTCTCGCCCTCAAAGCGGCGAATAAACTCTTTCCCGACTTCCTTCATCAGCACCGGATCCATCTGGTGGTTCAGGAATGAGTCTACTTTCAGTACCTGCTCGGACAGAACAATGCCTTCCTGTCTTACTTTGTCTTTTAACAATTGCATTATTTTTTCCTCCCAAGTAGCCCTTTACCTGCAAGTACAGTCAGTTCATATCTCTCCCGCGTGGATAAAAAGGCAAAAAGCCCGCCTTTTCACACCTGCGGCGTTAACCGGAGACGGGAAAGACGGGCTTGTTCCTGATTGGACAAGCCGCGTGAACACTGCAAACACCTTGGGCGAGGCTCAACCAGCATACAGCGGTATACCTGACCTTCGTCCGCCCAGGGCGCAGAAGCATTCTTCCCGTAGTCCAATCATTCCGGTGATCGGGTAGAGACATGCAGGCCTATTCCTGCACATATACGAGTAACGGCATATTCTATTCATTTTAACTCCATGATTCGATCTCAATTGTATAATTGCGAACCTTGAATATAAAAAGTTAAATATCACGGACAATGTTAGAAGTATACCGAATCTGTCGCTTGAAATAAAGTAGTATTTTCATGGAATTTGCGGAAAATGTGTTTTATTTGCAAACAGGGGATGATTGATTTTCATTTTTTTTGTACAATATGAGAACAAAGCGCGTCCTTGAGGGAATCGATATAGGAGGCGGCAGCTTGAATCCAGAGGTTAAAGGAGTTTGTCACAATGAAAGGTATATTGAAAGAATTCAAGGAGTTTGCCGTTCGCGGCAACGTCATTGACCTGGCGGTCGGTGTAATTATCGGAGCGGCATTCGGTAAAATCGTGACGTCCCTCGTCAACGACATCATCATGCCTCCAGTGGGAAAACTGCTCGGCGGGATCGATTTCAGCCAGAAAATCATTAATCTTGATCCCGGCGTGAAAACAGCAAGCGGACAAGATATCACAACACTGGCTCAAGCGAACGAAGCGGGCGCAACGGTCATTGCGTATGGTCAATTTATTAACGTATTGATTGATTTCATCATCGTGGCATTCTGTATTTTCATGCTGGTTAAGGGCATTAACTATCTGAAGCGTAAAGAGCACACCAAGCCAGAACCCGAAAAGACAACCAAAGCATGCAAATACTGTCTGTCTGAAATTCCGGCTGCAGCTACTCGCTGCTCCCACTGTACTTCACAGCTGGAAGCAGAAGGCAGCAACGCTCCGGCATAGTTAAAAAGCAAGTTATCATGAGGTCAGGATATGTAATCAGACCTGCGGATATTCAGGTTCCACCTTACAGGTGGGGCCTTTTTTTCATTATACGGATTGTACCGTAATCATTATGTTTTTTATGGTTCGTCATTGCGACCAAAGGTTAATAGGCGTACAAAAAACTAGAAGCGCCGTGGCAACAGATGCTCCAAAATCGCTTTGAGGTCTTTGTCTTCCTTGTATACCTCTTCCCCGGTGTCCAGCTCGGTTACACGAATAAACTCGAAATTTGCGCTTGCATCGATTGGTTTGAACAACAATTGCGCCTCGTCCTCCAGACGAACATTAAATCCCATGTCTTTAAACATCGTTACAAGCTGGTTGTTCGCAGGCTCCTGACCCTGCCCTACAAATATAAGTCCCCGAAGGGTTTTACGCTCCTGAGGTTGCGGATAAATCACCTGAAAGTGTACAATGCATTCCATACAATCGTTCCCCTTTCGTTAAAAACAAGCTTTTTTAGAAACACTTCTGTTTCAGACCATTTCTTCTTTAAATATAAACTTTGTGAAATTTTGAACTTTAAATTCTGCTATATAAGGAGATACGTTTCATGACCCAAGAACGTTTCGACATTTATGACAATCAGCAGCAATGGATTGGTACAGCGCCGCGAAGCGAGGTGCATGCCCGCGGATATTGGCATCGTTCCTTCCACTGCTGGATCGTGCGCGATGAAGGTAACACACGCATGGTTCTGTTTCAGCGGCGGCGGGATATCAAGGATACGTTCCCCGGTTATTATGACATCACCGCTGCTGGTCATCTAGCTGCGGGCGAACAGCTCCAGGATGCAAGCCGCGAACTGGAGGAAGAGCTTGGTGCATGTACTCCCTTTGATGCGCTAACCTATCTGCTTACAGCCGAACAGCAGCTTCAGGGTGAGGTACGTGGAGTTCCATTTATAGATCGGGAGATCAGCTCCGTCTATGGCCTGTGCTTGAACCAGCCTCTGGAGTCTTATGTGCTGCAAGCAAGCGAGGTGGACAGCCTGTTCGAAGCACCGCTGGACGAGTTACTCGCCCTTTTCCGCCAAGAGACAGATGTGGTTCGAGCATCAGGTATACGCCCGAAAGTGTCTGCCTTGAAGCCGGAGGGTACAGCACCTTCAAACGCGGTACACTTCAATCGCAGCGGTCACAAGCCATTTGCCAATTCTGCACGGATCATTAGCGACGTACGAGCAACAGATTTTGTGCCGCACGGTACAAAATATTATATGGATGTGCTTGAAGCACTGAAACGTGTGCAGAGGACATAACTTCATTTTCTCAATAATCGTACCGCTTCATACCTGCATGACAGCACCACTTTAAAGCTGTTTGAGTATTACCTGTGCCTGCACCAACATTACTTATACCTGCACTACAGTAACATTTATATTTGCACAAAAGCGCCACTTATATCTACCACTCATACCTGTACAAAAGCATACTTGTTTCTGACGACAGCACTTCTTGTATCTGATGACTGCACTTCTTGTATCTGACGACAGCACCACTTACATCTGTACAACAGCCCTATTCATATCTCCATAACAGCTTCACATCATACCTCTACTATTCACTGGGAGGCCAACGGATGCTTTGATAAACGTCACAGCATCTGCTGTAACGCACACCGTCAACGATACATCGGGCACACAAAATTCCACGATGCCTGTAACCCGACAGGAGCACCTTGCATCTCTCCCCCCACGTTCACCCATGATCCATGATCATCACACAAATCAGCGCTCTACCAGCTCTTCAACCACATATTTTGACAGCTGTATTCTGTAATTGGGACTTGAAGGCCAGTTAGTTCACGAACCAGACAGTCCAACTCAACAGTGATCGGCTGGATGTATCCCGAAACCGAGAAACATTGGGCAATCAGACCCGGTAACATTGTAACGATCTCAGGAAACGCTATTTGCCTCATTTTGGAGTGATTTAAAACGTAACGATTCCCAGAGACGTTATTCGGCCGAAAATAGCCTGATTTGCGTTGAAAAGTCACTCCTTGCACTAAATAGCGTTCCTGGGAATCGTTAAAAAGTAAATAATGCGATTTTCTGCCAAATAAGGTTTGTAGGAATCGTTAGCGCTCAGGCTTGTGGTGATCACGGAGAGTACATAGTTTGGATGCATCAAACGTTGCATTGTTTGTGCTGCTGCCGCGGGAAGTGGGAAACGTGGACACGTTACATCGTGTGTGTGCTGCTACCGCGGGACGCAGGGAACGCAGGATACATTATGCTTCTACCGCACGACGCGGGAACGTAGGATACGTTACATCGTGTGTGTGCTGCTATTGCGGGACGCAGGGAACGCAGGAGCATAAAAGTACATTGGAAGCTGGCGTCGAGCAAGCCACGACTAGGCTCACAAGTTACACTAGCAACTAAAATAAAGAAGGACAAGGCAGCACGAATTTTGCGCAGGCCTTATCCTTTTTGTTCGAACTTTCCCTCTACCTTGTTCTCTTCCTAACTGCCTCTAATACTTTTCCTGATTTCCTCTGATTCTTTTCCTGTTTGCACCCGTTACTGTTCATTCTCTGATGGAAAGGAGGACCAGTATCGCGCAGCAATATCTGCATACCGCCCTCCGTATCGGCTTTCCAGTTCTCTGCCCATGTCCTGCTCCAGCTCATACAGCACCAGCTCCTGTGCAAAATGGCTCAGCAGCAGTCCGGTCATTACCGGATGCTCTGTGACCACCGCCTGGGTCGGACAGGACTCTCCGCGCATGCCAAGCATGCACCAGCGGCGATCCACGACCAGCGAGAACTTGCGGCCTGTGCCCGCCCCGCTTATGGGCAGCCCCGGCAAAGGCAGTGGCTGATCCAGCATGCCTTCCCCGCCTTCACAGGACCACAACAGGCGCACGCCCCGAGACTCGGCACGCTGCAGGTCTTCCCGAAGCAGCTCTGCCTCCTCCCGCCAGACGTCCACCACAATCTCATGCTGCGCTGCGGCAAGCTCACGACTCAGGTTCTCAAACACATTTTTGTCGCCTTCCACATTGTAAAACACAGGCTTCTCCGGCTCGCTCTGTGGCATGCTTCTCTCTACATACGCCAGAGAAGTGTGCATCTGATCCGAGATCATACGTGTCATCTCTTCGGGCTTTAGCATACTGTACTTCGCAGGCTCTCCGGGGCTGCACCTGAGAAATCCTCGCTGCTCCAGCCGCTGCAAGGTAGCATACACATTCGAACGTGAAACGCCCAGACGTTTGGCAACCTCATACCCCGAGGCTGATCCCTGACGGGCCAGCTCTACCATAATTTTAGATTCCATCTCAGTGAATCCGAGATGACGCAAATGATGCAGCAGTTGGTCCATATTTCTGTCCCCCCATGCTGTCAGCAACCAGCACTGCCATGTGGCAGCACTTCTACTGCATCAAATCTGCTCGGCTCCGCAGCGCGGGCACCACTTTGAGCCTTTGGGCAGTTCGGAAGCGCAAATCTGACATTTCACCATTTCACGCGGCACTTCGGTCTGCACATCTACTGTGCTTACGATTGGATTGTTCTCTTTCCAGTAACGAATGCGCTCATCCAGCTCCTGCTGGCGCTCCCGCTCACGCTGCATCTCCTCTTCTCTGCGGCGCTCCCATTCCGCATCGAACGCTTCCTTCTCTTCCAGCGTGAACTCGGTGCTGTTAAATCCCGGCTCGGTCTCCAGATCGGCAATGGACGGAATTACCGTGTGATACGGTTCGTTCTCTTCATGCTCATCTACAGCGGGTCCATTGAAAATGGACTGCTCCGCAGCCGAATTCTGAGCAACAGCGGCCTCATTTCTAGCCGTTTTCGCCGCTCCTGAAGCTCCTGCCGTTCCCGATGTAGCTGCACCTGGTTTGAATTCTCCCAGCTTGCGTCCACATTTCGGACAGAAGTTGGCATCCAGCGAGGCGACGTGTCCACACTCGCACAGCCGTTCATTTTTCAACTCGGCAATCTTGCCCCGCAGTGCGTCAATCTCGTCCTGCAGCTCGTCACACAGATGAGACAGGTCCACCATCTCTTTTTCGGCACGTGTCATATCCTGAGCACGATAACCTTCGTAGAAGATACGTCCCATATCGGTAAAATGGACTTCCTGTTCCTGCTGCAAGCCCACAATCTGATTGTTTATTTTGCCAATCTCAACCGCGTGCTGTGCACGCTCTGTTGCTTTGTTTGCTCCGTTTCTGATGCGTTGAAGCAGATTCATATTCATTCCTCCTCTGTCCCGTCAAAACAATATCATTTCATTTTTCATTCGTCGTTGATCAGCCATTCGCGGCATGCGAACGGCCCGGATATATTACTTATACGATATGAAGCCAAAAAGTTGCGAAAACTTGCGCAGTTCCCCTGGTAGATGCGGATTTTGGATAGAAACAGGGGCTTTCGTCAAGACCATACGTTCGGTATAATGGAACTTTGGCCCCATACGAATGGAGTTATACTAACTGAATGCATGCTTGATTGCCTGCCTGCTAACTCTATCATACCAATTTACAATGTGATTGTGAAAAGGGCAAATGGTTTACTTTTGAAACGGGATAGTCCTATCCCTGAATGCATATAGAGGTGGATGAAATATGTTAAGTCCGAACTCAACGTTTTACCCCCGTCCACTCGGGGTGACCCCTGCCGCATCTCTGCCCCAGTCTCCCTCTGCACCGCTGGAAACAAGCCGGCAGCTTGTGGGTGATGATCAGCAGGATGCCTATTATTTTCGCTCGCTTGAAGAAGCGGGCATCAAACTCAACGGTCCGCAAATCTCGGCCGTGCGTCACGGCAGAGGACCTATACTCACCCTTGCAGGTGCAGGCTGCGGCAAAACAACCGTGCTTGCAGCAAGAGCAGGCTACCTGATGGAGGTTAGCGGCGTGCACGCTGGCAGCATTCTGCTCGTCACCTTCACTAACAAAGCCGCGGCCGAGATGAAGGACCGTATAGCTGCCCTGCCTGGCATACGACCTGCTGCGGCCAGAGCCGTGCAGGCTCGCACCTTCCACTCGTTCGCGCTGACTCTGCTGCGCCATTATGGCGTGCAGGAGGATATTTTTGGCGAGCCGCGCGCCCAGCACACGGTGCTGAAAATGCTGCTGCGCCAGCATGGCATGAGTGAGGCATTCCAGCCGGAAAGCCTGCTGGCGATGCTGTCCGCGTGGAAGATGCAGGGCTCGGACACGGCGGACTTGCCTGAGCAATCCCAGGAGGAACGGGATGCGAAAAAGGTGCTGCTCGGCTACGAGACCTGGAAGCAGGAGCGCGGCAAGATGGATTTTGATGATATTCTGCTGCGCGCGGCTGCGCTGCTTCGAGATCCGGCGGTGTTAAAGCCGCTTCAGCGGCGTTTTCAATATATAATGGTTGATGAATTTCAGGATACCAATCGGCTGCAATACGAGATTGTACAGCTGCTCGCTGCGGCCCATCGCAATCTGATGGTGGTCGGTGACGACGACCAGACGATCTATACGTTTAACGGCGCACGGCAGGAATCGATTTTGGAATTCGATAAAGTATACCCCGGCGCACGCATCGTGACGCTGGATATCAATTACCGTAGTGATGCGCGTATTCTGGGTCTCGGCAGTGAGCTGGTTGCCCGCAACAAACGCAGACGAGATAAACGGCTGCGCGCGGCAGGACAGCGCGGGGATGCACCGCGCTTCGCTACTCCGGCCAACGCCGAGGAAGAGGCAGCCTGGGTAGTCAATCAGATCTGCCAGCAGGTCGAGGAAGGGCTGTATACTTATCGGGATATGGCGATTTTGCATCGGACAGCCAGCAGCAGCCGGGCGGTATTTGAGCAGCTGGTGCTGAAGGATGTGCCTTTCGTACAGCATGGGGCCTCACCCGTGTTCTATGATCAGTCCCTGATTAAACCGCTGATGGACCATATGCGACTGTCGTTGAACCCACGGGCCATGGATGCCCTCCCTAGTGCTCTTGGGCCGCTGTATGTGTCCCGGGATGCGGGGCTGGAGTGGATTCAGCGCTGTGAGCAGGAGCAGGCCAAGAAATATCCGCTGATTCATCTGAGCAAATGGGACAAGCTGAAGCCTTTTCAACAGGAGCAGGTCAAGGAGCGGATCAAGCTGATCAAATCCCTGCACAAGCTGAAACCGATCATCGCGGTTCAGGAGATGCGCCGCCAGTTCTATGACAAGTATATGGAGAGCGGTGATCCGACCATTTTCACGCATTATAAGGAAACGATGCTGGAAACGCTGGATGAATTCGAAGCAGCAGTCAAAAAGTTCGAAACGGTAGAGGAATTTGTGCAATTTGCAGACGAGCTGTCACGCAGACACCGCGAGATGGAATCACTGCGCCGCTCGCAGGACAGCGATGCCGTGCAGCTCATGACGATTCACCGGGCCAAGGGGCTGGAGTTCCCCTGCGTCTACTGGATCGGAGCCAGCGAAGGCATCGTGCCCCACAGCACGGCTCTGCGCCACGATATCCCTGAAGATCAGAAAGCGGCACTCTCTGTACAGCAGACAGATGCCGAGCTGGATATGGCTCTGGAGGAAGAGCGCAGGCTTGCTTATGTCGCCATCACTCGGGCCAAGCAGCATCTGTATGTGACCTCGCCAGCAAGTCATCATGGCAAACCTGCGGATGTCTCGCGTTTCCTGCTTGAAGCTTTTGGCATGGAGGTACCGGATAAACGCAAGGTACGGGAAGAAGGACAAGGCAATAATCAAGCATCCTATAGAGATCATGGAAGTCGCAGCTACAGCGGACGTGACAATTACAGCCGCACCGGGAACGGAAACAGATATGAAGGCACACGTGAACATAAGAAGAAAGCAGGGACACGATACACTGCCGATTCACAGCCAGCCAATGGGTTGATGCAGCGCCCACCCATTCAGGGTGGCACAGGTCAACGAGCCTCGCATGTACAGCATGATCGGCAGCGCAGTGCGATGAACCATAAGGATCAGCGGGAGATGGAAATGCTGGACGAGCGGGATGAGGATCGCCTGAGTGAGCAGCGCGGCAGCGGAATCATTCGAGATCATAAAGCTTTTAGTACACCCGGGCTTCATCCAAGGGCTACCCAAGCCACCTCAACCTCAAGCCCTTCCCGTTCCGACTCAAACGCTGCTGCGGCAGGTGTAAGCAGGGCCGAGCGGACCGAAACCGTGGCTGTCTGGAAATGCAGCTCTGCTTCGTGCAAAGCATGGTTAAGACAAAAGCCGGCGTTGCCTTCCGGTAAAGTAGCGAAGAAGACTACCTCGGGCCCGCCCGCCTGTCCATTATGTTCAGGAGCGATGATTGCTGGAACTCGGGAGGTTCCCGTTACTAATCGCTTTGGAAAGTAAAATAAAGTATTCGCTAGACAGTTTACCCGTGCTCTAAAAATGGGAACACAATCATCCGCCTCAGACTGGCTTCATCGATCGTTTCAGGGCGCTTTCTGCTGTTTATTAACAGTAGAAGCGTCTTTTTTCCAATTCAACAGTGAAACGTTTTTTTATTTTCAATTTAACAGCAAAAGGATCTTTTTTTAATGAACTGTGTTAACGGATTTTTCAATAATGAAATGGGGGGTTGAATTATGCAGGACAGTAAACAGCATCTGTATGTATCGGTAACTCATAACCTTATTGAGCAGACGAGGAATGAATCTACACCGTTTGAAGTTCTCGTGGATGACGGACAATTGGCTACGTTACAGGACTTGATGAAAGTGTTGGAAAAGGGGGACGACTATTCGCTGCAGCGGGCACCGGTGCCTTACAAATCGGCAGACCATGATGAGGGGAATGAGCGGTTTACGGACGGTGTGATGATGCTGTACACCTTCCTCTACGATCACGGCACTCCTGAGACCAGACAAGCTATAGATCGTATGAATGTGCTCCCCAAGCTGCAGAATACCGACTACGATGACCCGGGATACGAGAATTCACCCATGAATAAGTAATGAGTATGTAATGCGAATAAGACTTCCTCTTCAAAACAACCTGGCCATAAGCCGACTTTTTCGAAGCAAGGAAGTCTTTGAATATTACATTTATACGATGACTCTATCTGCTGCGGCATGCTCCATAAAAACCTCCTCATACCTTCCTCTCTGCACGATTTCTCCACGATCCATCACGATAATCTCGTCAAACTCCTTTAAACTTTCGTCATATTCATGAGTAATCATTAAACAAGTTACACCTTCCATCTGACCGAGAATCTCTTTCACACGGCTGCTTGTATCAGGGTCCAATGCAGAATCCGGCTCATCTAACAGCAATAACTCAGGCCTTCTATGCAATGCTCTGGCAATGCATATCTTCTGGCGTTCTCCACCTGATACATTCTCTCCGTGATCACCTACTACAAAATCCAGTTGTTCTGGATGCTTGTTAATGCAGTCAAGAAGCTGCAGTTTATCAATAATGGAGTGCAATTCACTCGGGTCCTTTAAATGATGCGTTTGTCCAATGATTATATTTTCCCGTATTGTTGTGTTAAATAAGTAGGCTTGCTGATCAATATAGCTTAATTTTTCATAACTTACTTGTCTAATATCCATGTTGTCTAATAAAATGCTTCCTGAATAATCAGTAATTAAACCTGCGATAATCTTGATTAAGGTAGACTTCCCGCTTCCATTTCCACCAATGATCGCATACTTCTTACCAGCCTTCAGCGTAATAGAAATCTGACGTACTGCCGCCTTCTCCTGATACGGGTATATATAACTTACGTCTTCCAGCTGAATTTTTTTAAATTGTTCCACGGAGATCCTATTAGTATGCCCCTCCTCTTCAGACCATTTCATCATATCATCGATCTGATCCCGAATCGGTTTGGTCGAACGAACCGTATTAAGGTCCTGAGTAATATGAATTGCCGGTTCAAAAATATACATGACCAATTGAGTGCATGCAATAAGGGAACCTACCGTCAGCGTACCCATACTTACAGCGTAACCACCAATTAAAAAAATCAAAAGCAGCAAAATCATCGAAGAACTTCCAAATGTAACATTAGCTAGAATGAGGATGTCTCCGAACTGTTTACTCTTCCGTTCCATCTTATTTATTTTCACTTTATGAGCGTTCAGTATATAGTCTATAAGTTTATAAACCTTTATGGTTTCATATCCATACAAAACTTCGGTTGTCGATTTTGTATATTCTTCCGTGTTATTGATTAATTCCTTTTTTAACTTGAGTATACGTTTAGTAAACAGAAGTGGGAATATGCCCAGCGCAGCAATAACTATAATTAAACTTAAAGTCAACAAAGGGTTCAATACAATTAGTGTAATTAGTGATACTACCAGCAGCAATGATTTTGAGATCAGATTAATTACGGTTTTGAAGTAGTCTTCTTCTAAAACCGGGATATTGGTCAGTAACAGGGATGTGTATTCATCATTTTTCTTGGATTTGAACTGCCCGTAATTTGATCTTAATAACGCCTTCATTACACCATTTCTAATCTCGATTGTTCTATTCATGACGTAAGTATTGTTCATTCTTCCTGTTATATAGGTCATGACCATTTGCACGACGATAATAACAAGCGCCAATAACAAATAAAACCTGAATGAACTTGTATCACTGGCAATCAGAAAATCGGTAACTTTCATTAATGTCAACGGAAATAGGATGGACACGATCGACAACAAAAGATTGATGCCAATCAACACAAAAAAAGGTGTATCTTTCTGAATATATTTCATAGCTTGCCCTCCGGTTTCTTTAAAGAACCGCTCAGAACATGTAACTATTGAATCTTGATTTTACGTTTGAGCACGGAACCCGAAATAACATAATGCAATACAAGAGTGAGCACTATGATAATGATGTATGCAAACCATGGTGAGCTACTCGTTGAGATATTTACGTAGTCGGATTTATATTTTTGACTTGCATTAAAAATTGTCTCTATATTCCTACTAATGATGTACGAGGCCACTGACGTGTATATCAAACTCGGTATGCTGAACACAATTCCAACATTGCCGGCTTTTCCTGTCTTCTCTTTGATCCAGAACATCTGTGCAGTAATTCCAATACCTAAACTTGCTGCAATGGGCAGGAAAACCAAAGCAAAAATTTGAAGCACATCGACTTGATTCTGAAATGTCAAAAGAATATATAACATAACGATATGAATAACACATGATAGGATGAAGAGCAGCTTTGTTTTCATATGCATCCTCCCTAAATATTCATGAGATTATATGTGAAATGAAAGAGTATCGTATAACGCAAATTGTTTGTTTTCACATAAATAATCCCCATTAAAATGGAACCAGGTAATCGATACAAAACATTATCCATTATTGGTTCGTTCATATGCGTAACAAATGCAAAGCATACACTGCTTAACAGCACAACAAACCATGTCTTGTTATATAATTTTCGAATGACAAAGCACATGGCCCCCCGAGCCCAAAACTCTTCTGTTACAGCGACAATAAACATCTGTACAGTACTTAGAATTAACACTTGTGAACTAATGCCTTTACCGTATAAATAAAGATAAAGAGCTGCTAATGTGATACCTATGATGACAAATTCTAATGGATGGAACACTGCAATCCCCAGTTCCTCACGCTGAACTTGATACAATTTTCTAAGATACAGATATGGAACCAATATAAAACCCGCACTCATGCTGATGCCGATAATTAACAAGAGTGAAGCCCACTCATTGTTCCCTGAAACGATAAAACTCATTATAATTCCACAAATAGATACGATAAGTGTAGGCAAAATTAATAAAATAATGAAATGCCCCATGATTTCCGCTTTGGCCTGTTTCTGAATGTTGTTACTAAAAACTCTCCATCAGAGATCCCTTCTTTCAAACTTCCGTATCCCGATTACACTGAAGATCAAGCTGTACAGAGCAACTAATGAGGCGTTTGCTATAAATAGCTTCACTGCCTCCGAGGTTCGGGTTAAATCCAGTTCTGCAAACTTTGAGATGTAATATGTGACGGACAGATACTGAATAACTGGAAATTTAGATAAAAACATTGACCCGATCAGGACAATACTAAAAATAATAACGGCTGTATTTGTTTTGAAAAACACACTTAACATTACACTGAATGTAATTGTGAAAATATAAATAAGTACGATACACAAAAAAAACAGGAACAAACCTGCAAGTTCTTCCACTTTAAATAATTGCTTTGTCACCAAATCCTCACGTTGAATAGCAAAGGTATAATACATCACCAGTGTTACGACTAAAAAAGCTATACATATCATGAAAAATGCTGTGATCAGTGAGTATATTTTGGCAAAGTACATTTTGGGGCGATTATTGATGCGCTGTGTATATAACAAAATGCTTTTGTTTTCAATTTCTCCTCCCAAAGAACGGACAGATACCAATGATAAAATAAAATAATAAATATATACTGCATTCACAAAGTTGAACATATTCACAATAAAACTCATACCATACTCTTTCTCTGTCCCGGTGAACACGATAACTGAGGAGTTGAAGAAAATGCCAACACTATAGAGAGCAGGAATGGCAAGCATCGTGAGCATAATCCACATATCCTTGCGATAGACCAGCTTCCGTAATTCAATGTTACATATGTTCCTGAAGCTCAGCATGTTCGACATCTCCTTCAAACAGTCTTATAAGTGAGCCTTCAATCACGTTCAGATCCTGTAATTTCACTTTATGACTTATAATTTCTTCCATAACCTGATTTAATATCTTCATATCTGTAATACGAATGATTTTCTCCCCCACGTTAACATGGTCTATTCCCTGCAATTTCTCTAATAAAGCAGACAAATTGGGAGATGTATCCTCCAGAATAATTTCATATTTACGCCCATCATCAAACACACCGTCGTATTTCTTGACGCCATCTTCAATGTAAATAATTCGATCACATACGTCCTTCACTTCGTTGAGATTATGATCGGAGAAAATAACCGCCTTGTTTTCCTGTTTTGCTTTTTTGACTATGATGTCCTTAACCAGTTCCCTGCCCATAACGTCCAACCCTACGAGAGGTTCATCCAGAATCAGAAAAGGTTTATCATTCAGTAAAGCCTGAGCGAGACCCAACCTTTGTTTCATACCGAATGAGAATTTTTTTACATATTCCTTCTTTCTTTTAGACAGACCTACGAGTTCAAGTACCTCATTTAATTGATTCTCCACTTCTTTCATATCCGAGACACCGTCAGCAAGCATAAGCAGTTTTAGATTATCGTATGCGTTCATGTAATCTAAAAAGCTGCTCTCGATTAATACTCCAAAGCGGGAGATGAGAGACGGGTTTTCGTGAACATCCTGCGAATCAATAACAACATTACCTGAAGTGAGTTGTATGTGCCTGACAATGCAGTTCATAAGTGTAGTTTTACCCGAGCCATTCTTGCCAATCAAACCTACAATTTCACCGGAACGGATGCTTGTTGAAAAATGATCAAGAGCCAGATGTTTTCCGTAAAATTTCGTCACATCTTTCAATTCAAGGATCATTGATTTTCTCCTATACTCTCGTGATAGAATCGGGAGACCCAGAAGTTTATCCCTGATCCGAGTCTCCTAAAATTATAAATCAGAAGAATTTACCACTTATTCCCGAAACTTACACAGACATATACCCCAACACTGACACAGTTTGATTTGGATAATGCTTTACGAGTCGAAAACAACATGAAGATCATCTCCTTTTATAATTATGAAAGTTCAGAATCAGGTATTCACCATTTATTACCATAACTTACACAAACAAATACGCCTACACTTACACAGTTAGGTTTAGATACAGACTTTCGCGTAGAAAATAACATGCCTCGTCCTCCTTTCTTTTAAAAGATAATTTATTATCAAAAATTTCAATTCAGGATTCAACGAAGCCAATAGACTCCTTTAATCTTTCAATCGAATCCTTATAGAAATTTTTAATAAACGGACAAAAGGCATCTCGGTTGTTCAAGGTGCGGTGATATAACCAGCTTCTCCCTCTGCATCCACCACCACATAGATATCGATACTTACATTCCTTGCATTCTTCGATATGATCAACGTCCAATTCTAAAAAGGGGTTATCTGGATGCGTTAATAATTTATCTAACCTTTCATCCAAAACGTTACCTAAACCTAGAGAGGCATCATGCAGCATATGACACGGATAAACGGTACCATCTGCCCCGATGCTGACCATCTCTTTGCCAACTTCGCAGTTTCCTCGACAGGTTAATTCAATCTCCCCTGCTGGCATGTCATAAATAGGGATATTTTGATCCAGTTTGGATATTTTCTTGGAAAACTTCACCAGGGAGGGGTTATCAAATATGTAAGGACGAAAATATTCGTCTTCTGGATCTACCGTGAAAATACTAAACGATAGTTTAACGCCCAGTTGTTTGGCGAAGTTCAGGTAATCATCAATATGATCAATATTTTGCGCGTGAATCGTTGCAATCAAAGTCACGGAAGCCTTTTGTCTTAAATATTTTATATTTTTAATAATCTTGGGCATAATGCCCTGATCTCTAATAAACCTTGTCTCTTCATTAAATCCATCAACCGAAATACTAAGCGCATCGATATAGTTGAATGCCTCTTCATGACGTTTATAATTCATCGTGCCATTACTGATAACATGTAGCGTTTTAATGCCCAGATTCTCTTTCGCGAACTTGCAAATCGCCACAATATCATTACGGATGAACGGTTCTCCTCCTGAGAAGACGATTTGTTCAACACCGCTCTCTTTCAATTCGGTTAATACATGACATATCTTCTCAAAAGGTAACGCATCCTTAAGATTCCGTTCTTCCACATAGGAGTAACAACCCACACAATGCAAATTGCATCGATCCGTAAGATGAACGTAAGCAGCTTTGAGCCCTTTCTTCTCTTCTTTGAAAAAGTGATTCTCTATCATGCAATCCAACAACAATTGTTCTTCTTCATCAGGATCTATGATCTCTGTTCCACCGATTATCCTTTCGATTAACCGTACACCTTTGGCATCCAGCCCAATAATAGAACCGTTTCCAACATTACCAATCATACGTATTCCGTCGATTTCAAACTGTCTGATGTCTTTGTGTAATTGGTACAGATCATCTGAGACAGAACTCACGATATCACCTCATACTTGGTTTTATTAAGTGTGGATTGAACCATATCCAGGAAACCGCTATCATTCGTTTTTCTAATCAGTTTGTATTTCTTATAAACGAGTATAATCCATATATTATGTAAATAAGAATGATATTTGTCACTAAATGTAATCAAAATTAAAAAAATGTATATTATTCCATCATAAAATAAAAAAGGCGCAGGATCGGTATTTATCGGATCACAGGCCTTTTAATATTAAGAAAACAACTTTTTTATATAGTTATTTTAAATAGACTAATCCAGCCTGATCTCCTGCCCTTTCTCGGCAGACTCGTAAATAGCACACAGCATGCGGGTGGAGGTCACACCATCTGCGATTGGACTGATGGGCGGCGTACCATTCAGGCAGCATTCAACAAAGTGGTCGATCTGATTCTGGAATGCACCGTGAATGTCCAGACCGGGATGGTCCGTCTGAGGTTCAATGTTCATGATCGTGTCATGTTTCTCGGTGACAATGAGTGTTCTGGGTTCCAGTTCGAAGCCGCCACGCTCACCGTACAGCTTAACGTAGGACTCATCCTCTCGGGCATGCAGGGTGAAGCTCACATCCACCGCCAGTGATGCCCCATTCTCAAAGCGGATCAGGGCATTTGCCATATCTTCCACGTTGTTGATGGCTGCGCTGTAATCCGCCGCTTTATAAAATGAAAGATGGTCAATATTCGCACGATTGCCGAGCTTTCGATACGTATTACCGCTGACCGAAACTGGCTTCGGTCTGCCCATCAGATACCAGCATTGGTCGATGATATGTACACCCAGATCAATCAACGGACCGCCGCCTGAACGGGCTTTATCTGCGAACCAGCCACCCGGATTACCCAGACGCCTCAGGATGGACGCTTTCGCATAATACAGCTCGCCAAACTCCCCGGCATCAATAAATCTGCGCAGCATCTGCATGTTGTTATCGTAACGGCGTACAAAACCGACAACGAACGTACGTCCGCTCTTCTTCACAGCTTCCTCAATTCGCAATGCGTCCTCTACATTCGTAGCGACCGGTTTCTCCAGCAGGACATGCTTGCCTGCCTCCAGTGCAGCAATAGCAAATTCTGCATGGGTGTTATTCCATGTACAGATACTGACGGCATCCACATGCGGGTCATTCAGCATCTCACGATAGTTGGTGTACACGGACTGAGCATTATATTTCTCTGCAGCGGCCTTAGCTCTCTCTTCATTCAGATCACAGATGGCATAGATGACCGCATCCTCATTTTTGGCATAATACCTCATATGAAGATCCGAGATGGAACCTGTACCGATCATACCGATGTGCAGCATTTGCCTGTTGCTCATCTTCGTCCTGCCTCCTTTTACCAAAACTCCATTAACGACTTCCTCTTTCAGTCTTTATTAACGTTTATTCTGCCCGCAGCATGCCTTCATAAATACCCGGTGTTGAATTTTCAATCTCCACCGCTCCCAGCGTTCGCTTGTAGAAGTCCACTGGCCCAGCCGATCCGATAATGGCGTAACCGTATCCATCTGCTCTCATGGCGTGCATGCAGGCCAATAGCAAAGCGGTGCCCACTCCCTTACCTCGGGCACTCGGACTCACTCCTGTCGGGCCGAAGAAATTGCGGCAGGTTGCTTCATAACAGGCAAAGCCGATCATTTTCCCATGTTCGAGCGCAATATAACAAGTTACGGGCTGACGTGCAAAAGCAATATCACATTCATCCACCCAGGGCTGGCTAAAATGGGACCTCACCCAGTCCAGCACCTGCTGCTTCTCCGGGGCAATTGCTCTGCGGATGACAATGGAATTCGCCTTCAGCTTCTCCAGTCCGCTATTCTGCTCCGGTAATCGATAGAGAGCAACCAACATATCACTCATCGTTTTATATCCTCCCTCACATCTGAAGTACGAATCTAATCCACAGTACGCAAATCCGTTTCACCATAAAATTAACCTGTTCCCGCTGCCGATAACCTGATTTTATCGCGTTACATCAAATGAAAACCGACATGCCTCGTTACATTTATTACTTTCAGCTGCAACTTCGAGACGAGGTATCCCGTCAGTAATTATGAGATACGGACCTCTGTATAAGAGTTTACCGTGACACAACGCAGATGAGAAGGGATGATCCTAATGAAAAACAACATGAAAAAAGTTAGCACCCTCATGGCCCTTTCCATGGCGCTGAGCGGGGGAGCCGCTTATGCTGCATCACTGGATAACACAGCACCGCCTGTGAAGCAAAGCATCGTTTCTACCAGCAGCAGCGTGGCTGGAACGGTTCAAGTGTCCATTAATGGCACGGCTGTCGCTGACGGGTACTGGAGCAAGGATAACCAGACAGCGATGATTCCCCTGCGCGCCCTGACCGAAGCACTCGGAATCGAGCTTCAATGGAACAAGGCGGACAAGTCAGCAGAGCTGACTCGTGATGCACTGTGGACTCAGGTTTTTACAGGCAAGGACCGTTATTCCGTGAATAAAATGCTGCTCACGCTTGGCACAGCTCCCGAGATCAAGGATGGAACACTTTATGTGCCTGCTGTTTTTGCAGAAAAGGTACTTCACGCACAATTGACTACAACCGGGAATCAGGTGAGTATCACGAGTGAGGAAGAGGTGAAGACCGTTACCGAGCGAGGTGTAATTACACGCATCTCCAACCAGGAGAAGTACCAGTCAATTCAGATTGGCGGTGCAAATCAGGATGGTATCGTGCTGAATCTGAGTAAGGACAGTCAATTGCTCTCTGCAGAGGGGAAAGAGCTTACGCTTGCCGATCTGTCCATCGGCATGGTTGTGGAGGCTGAGCATTCTCTGATGACTACTCGCAGTTTGCCGCCACAGACGCCAACGTATAAAGTGACGGTACTGGATACGGCTACTGAACTAACAGCACAGCCAAAAGAACTTTTTGGAACATCAGGCACAATTGAAAATGTAAATATAAAAGAGGGTACGGTGTCCCAGATTGAGATTACCGGTACACGCTTAACTGAAACTGCTCCTGACCATGTCGTTCTAAATATCGATAAAGACACCTCGCTGTTGGACCAAAATGGCGAAGCGGTCAAAGCCGGGCAGCTGACCAAAGGTGTCAAGGTCATCGGCTATTATAGTCCGATGCTGACTCGTAGTCTCCCACCAATCGGAACAGCCTGGAGAGTGGTTGTAGAGCTTCCAATGGTTCAGCCTAAAGCCGAGTAAGACAATACAACCCGTGCAAAGCGATTACTGTATGAAATAAAAAACCTTACTCTCCTGTCTTCAGACAAGGCGGGTAAGGTCTTTTGTTCGTTTTTAGGCTTTTAGATTATTATTCATATTCAAAGGCATGTCTCTATCATTCAGTATCAATAATGGCTTCAGCCTCAATCTCGACCATAAGCAAGGGATCAATGAGCGCGCTCACTTCGACCATGGTAGCCACGGGTTGAATTTGCCCGAAAAATTCTCCATGTGCCTTGCCCACTTCTTCCCACCGCGTAATATCTGTGACGAACATACGAGTTCTGACGACATCGTTCAAGCTGGCACCCAGCTCATTCAGCGCTTTTTCAATCGTCTGCAAAATAAACTTGGTCTGCACGTAAGGATCACCCGCTCCAACTACAACACCCTCCTGCATTGCTGTTGTTCCAGCAACCTCAACCCGGTTCCCAACACGGATTGCACGGCAATACCCCACCAGTGGTTCCCAAGGGGAGCCAGTAAATACCTGCTGTCTGCTCATTCTTCACGCCTCGCTTTGTTATGTGGTCTGGTTCTGAATAAATTGAACTAAAGAAACGACATTATGCCGCTTAACGATCCATGATCGTCAAAGATCGCTGTAATGGGGCAAGATACCAGCCTTGGCAGGCTGTTTAAGTCGAAGAGGGAATGCTAACGATCCCCATAGAGCTTATTTCCCCTGAATCGGGGACATTTGAATTCTAACGATCTCCAGGAAGCTTATTTCATTCGAAATCCTGAAAAATGAGCCTGATCAAGCTGGTTTCAGCACAATAGCGTCTCTGGGGATCGTTAGAATTTTCCAAAGCCCAAATATGCCGAAATAAGGCTTCTCCTGATCGTTAGCGCTCCCAGTAAAGGGTGGCAGACTTGCACTTGCCAGGAGCGATGGACGATATTTGACTAGGGCGTGTCTGAAAACGCTGAAGGAAGCAGATTTTGCTGAATTTTCGTTCCAAGCAAGGAAGTTTTCCGCAGGCGTGCCGGGGCACGTCAAGGGAAATTGACGCAGTAGGGGGCGAAAAGGCAGTAAAAAATGCACTTCAGTAGGTTTCAAGACACGCCCTAATGTGCCTGGATTGATGAGCATATTGGAGTGGATTGTGTACATTCTTTAGTTCAACTTATATGGATTAAAGATGAATTATATCAGGCTGTCTGCAGCGTTATCAACAAATTAAAATTTCCGTTAAATATGATTAAACATAAATATTCCCTGAACAGCTCACTTTTACCTTGAGTATAGTCGAGTGTTCAGGGGATGGAGTATTGAGACACGTCTATTACAGTTTAATATTAGCCTCGTCAAAGTAATCTTCCAGCGTCAATCCACTCTTCACGACATCTGGTGCAATATCTGTGCCGACATAGCGAATATGCCAAGGCTCATATACGTAACCCGTCTTGCTCTCCTGGCCTTTCGGATAACGGATAACAAAGCCATACTCGGCAGCATGCTCATCCAGCCATTTGCCTTCTTTGGACGAGCCAAACACCTCTTCCAGCACATTACCTACACTTGGACTGGACACATCTATCGCAAGTCCTGTCTGATGCTCACTTCGGCCGGGAACGGCACTGACGCGGGAAGCGTACTCTTCTCCCTTGGTTTTAACATTGTTGTTGTAGATGGCGACCTGACGTTTGTAGGACCGATAACCGGACACGGCACGAAGCTCAATCCCGTCAGCCTTGGCACCGGCAAACAGCTTCTCCAGCGCTTCAGCCGCTTCCTTGCGCATATGCCGCTTCTCATGTGGTCCCTCAAAGGAGAACGGTACGTCAGGCTCAACCAGATCACTCGGCTCATATCCCTCCGGCAGACTGCGCTGCTTGTTGACGATGACCGTCATTGCCTGTGCGTTAGTCACAACCGACTGGGAATCTACCGTGGTCTGCAGCGCACTGATGCTGCGCTTCTCCAGCAGCGGGTCTTCTGATGCCGCCTCCCCATTACCATTATTTGAGGAGCCCTGTTCCTCTCCAGCGGATGCTGAGTCCGAGCCTTGGTCTGTGCCTTCATCACTGCCCGGCTTGGACGTCTGGTCTCCTTCCGCTCCACCCTTGCCATCCGAGCCAGATTCGTCGGTTAAATGAACAGTAGTGCCATCGGCTCCCTGCTCTGTGCTGGAGGGTCCGTTTGCGTTTGCATTATCGTTTGAACCGGAGCCGTTCTGGCACGCAGCCAGCAAAGCCCCACATATCATAAGTGAGGACAGCAGAACCACAATCCGACGCTGTCTTCCTGTTCCTGATTTCATCGTAAAACTCCCATCAACGTAGTATTCGAGCGGATTATTGCTGTTTCATTTACACACAATCCGACAGTGTTCACTGCGACAGTATACCTTAATTGCGTACAAACCTCCACCAGCAAAGACAGCGATCTCCCAGGCTCTGCGCAAGTGTATACCCTGAATACAGCCTGTAGGCTTGTTTTCTTTAAATTTCAATAGATGAACACATCACTTCACCGTTTGGGAAAAGAAAATCCGGACAGCTTGCGTAACGCACACCTTACTTGACTGCACAGGTCTGTTCATGCGGTTAACCAAAACAAGCAGGGGCGATCTGCGATCACCCCCGCTGTATTGGCATACTGCATTATTTTGCGGCCGGGCTGTCCTTGTGCTTCTGGACAGCCTGCCACATCCGCGCCGCCACGCGCTCGCGGATCAGATCCAGACCCGCTGCTGCCGGCACCCCTGGCAGCAGCGCGGTCAGCTCGGGCAGCGCAGGCGGCTTGCCCGGCTGCGCGAGCCGCACCTGCACGGCGCCGAAGCCCGGCCCCGGCTGGTGCATGGCGCCGTCCGCGGCAGCCTCGGCGATCCACTCGCCGACGGCTGCGCCGCCTTCGCCAGCCCGCGCCTGCGGGCGGCCCGCCGTCTCCGCGGCTCGGCCCGCGCCGCTGGGATCGTGGGCAAGCTCCGCTGCCCACGATCCCAGCACGCCGGCGAGCAGCGCTTCGCGCGGCAGGCCGGCGTGCGCCAGCTGCAGCAGCGGCTCGGCGGCGAGGCGCGCGGCAACGGCGCGCTCCGCCGCCGCGGCATGCGCGCAGCTCGCGCGGCCGCAAGTGCACGCCGCGGGCGCAGCAGCGCCGGGCACGGCGGCGCCCTGTGCGCCAGCAGGCGCGGGCAGCAGCCCGGCGAGCTCCGCCGGTGCCGGGCCGCCGCGCAGCAGGGCGTACAGCGCCAGCGGGCGCTGGCGCAGCTGCGCCAGCACGGCCTCGCGCTGCGCCTCGCTGAGCTGCGGTAGCGCGCCGGTGACCGTGAACACGCCGGAGTCGGCGGTTCCGGTCTGGAAGGCATCGGCAGCTTCGGGGGCAGACGCTACCCGATCCACCGATGTGTCTACCTCTGCTGTCCACACCCCGGGGGACATAAGCAGCTCTATTTTCCATTTTTCGCTCATCATCATGCCCCTTTCTACGTTGCTCATCCGAGCTTTCCTTGGGTCACCGTACAATTTCCATACCTATACCTATACCTATACCTATACCTAAATCTGAACCTATACCTAAACCTAAACCTCGACCGTTCCTTGTACCTCTGTACACTTCTGCTTTACCAGCCGCTACAGCCACGTCTCCCCCTGCAGGGAGATCAGGCTGCGCAGCTCGTCATCCGACATCTCGGTCAGCCAGTTCTCTCCCGATCCGACAACCTGCTCGGAGAGAGCTTTCTTGCTCTCGATCAATTCATCAATCCGTTCCTCCAATGTCCCTTGGCAGATCAACTTGTGTACCTGTACGTTGCGATTCTGTCCGATACGGAATACACGGTCTGTTGCCTGATTCTCCACCGCCGGATTCCACCAGCGGTCATAGTGAATGACATGACTTGCCCGTGTCAGATTCAGGCCAACCCCGCCAGCACGCAGCGACAGAACAAACATCGACGGGCCTTCACCCTTCTGGAACGTCTCCACCATCTCGTCCCGCTGGGCTTTGGAAACACCGCCGTGCAGGAAATAAGGCTCCTCTTCATAACGTCGGGCCAATCTGGAAACGAGAAGCTCTCCCATGGACACATACTGAGTAAATACAAGCGCAGATTCTCCATTATCCCGAATTGCATCCAGCAATTCCAGCAGCCGCTCCATCTTGCCGGATGCCTCCGTCTTGCCATGGTCCTTCCGACTGCTGTCGGCCAGCACAGGATGGTCACAGATCTGCTTCAGCTTGGTGAGAGAGGATAACACGATGCCCTTGCGTGCGATGCCATTGCGGCCATCCAGCCCGCCCATCAGCTCATCCACCACACGCTGGTACAGGATCGCCTGCTCCGGCGTGAGCGAGCAATAAGATTTCAGCTCCAGCTTCTCCGGCAGATCCTTGCGGATATCCGGGTCACTCTTTAGCCTGCGCAGCATAAACGGGGACACCAGACGATGCAGTTCTCGCAGCGAAGCCGCACTTTCCTCTGAAGGGCCCAGGCCTGTATAACGCTGGCGAAATGATGATGATGTACCGAGATATCCGGGATTAAGGAATTGAAAAATCGACCAAAGCTCACTCAGCCGGTTCTCCACCGGCGTTCCTGTCATTGCAATACGATGTGAAGTAGACAGCCGCATTACACTCTGCGCCTGCTTTGTTCGATAATTTTTAATGTACTGCGCCTCATCGAGCACCACCGTTGACCAGTGCAGTGAAGCCAGATCGGGGCCGTCACGGCCAGCCAGATGGTACGTGGTGAGCACGATGTCATGCTTCCGGGCTTCTTCCTGGAACGCATCCCCGTGCAGCCGCTGTCCGCCGTGATGAATGTACAGGGACAGGTTTGGCGCGAAGCGTTTCAGCTCCCGCTGCCAGTTTCCAAGCAGCGACGTAGGGCAGACAATCAGTGCGGGCCATTGCTCCGCTGGAATAACATCAGATCTGTGTGATACAGTCGCCTTGAGGGCAGCATGGGAGTCGCCGGATTTGGACACTTTGTGCTGCCCAGACACTTTACCCTCCGATCTCTCAGCTATCCATCCTCGATCTGCAGCCTGATCTGCGAACGCCTCATTTAATCCTTGTGTCTCTTGCGCTTCAATCAGTGCAGCCTGCCGTTCCTCCTGCTTGCGATCCAGCAGGCAGGTAATAACCTGGATCGTCTTCCCAAGACCCATATCATCAGCGAGACACACGCCGAATCCAAGCTCACCCATAGCGGATAACCACTGAAATCCGCGTTCCTGATACGGGCGCAGTTCACCATGCAGCTCTGCTGGCACAGATCGCGGCTCAATGCTGCGAAGCACCTGCCCATCCAACAGAAAAGCAAGCATGCCTTCCGATTCCGCTCCGAAAACGGACATGCCTTTCCAGATGGAATCTTCTCCTTCATCCGCAGCCAGATGCAGCCACTCGGAAAGCGGCATATACTGCTCCTCTTCTTTTTTCATATAACGAAGCACTTGACGAATCTCTTTCGTGTCTACCTCGATCCATTCCCCGCGGAACATCACATAAGGAACGGTTGATTCAGCCAGTGCAGCCAGTTCCTCCGCCGTAATCGGCTTGCCATCCAGCATCGGCTCTGCTGTAAAAGCAACCAGCTGCTCCATGCCCAGCGCAGAACCAGCACCTGGCTGACGCTCCGGCGAACCATTCATCATCTGCAATCGCAGACCCGCACGGCGTTTCCCGGCACGGCTCCATCTTGAAGGCATCAGCACCGTTATGCCCGCCTTCTGCAGCTTGGGAACTGCATGGGTCAGAAACTCAAAAAAGCTCTGCTGCTCCAGCTGTATTGCCTCAGGACGCGCATGCAGTAATGCGGTCTCCAGTTCCGGGGCCAGCTCCGACGCTTGACCGATGGCCATTAGCAGCTGCTCGGCTGCGGACATATAGAGCACCTTGCCCCGGTCCAGGTCACGCTCCGGGTGTGCCCATATGCTTCGTGCAGGCAGTCTAAGTCCAGACTCCTGATCACTATCAACCCAGAAGCTGATACCCCAGATTGAATCCTGCTCTCCCAGCGGCGGTTCCAGACGCAGTACCAGCTTGAATTTGCCTTCCACGGGCGGAGTCTCTTCGATACCAAATGCAGGCATCCTCGTTCCCCCTGCTTCATGAAGTGTATCCACGAAGTCTGCCATTTCCTCGGTCGGTCCCTGCACGGTGACAGGACGAAACATCGAGATCAGGCTATTCCACCAAAGCTCTGAAACAGGTGATGAGCCACGTCGAAACGACGTCCGATAACGAGACAGCGCGCTATCCATGCCCTCCAGTTCACTTGTCACCACCGCATGAATGATTCCACTCATAAATGAAAATAAGACCGCCCCAGCCGCTTCCTCACGTGTCTCTGGCTCCGTGGAGGCATATGCTCCTGGAGCAGATAATGCGATTGGCGGCATGGACTCTGCAAGATTTCTAAAACGCTCCTGATCCTCTTCGAACTGCAGTCTCGGGCGCCATACACCTGTTAAAGTCTCCTGTCCGGTTCTGCGTCTTGCACCGGTCTTGGCCGCAAACGCAGCCGCTGGAGCGATCGCTCCGCGGAGCAGCAGTTCCTGAGTGAACTGTGCTGCCTTAACCCAATAACGCATCTCTTCTCCAGCTTGAATTCCGGCTGCATGCAGCATCTGATCGTCCCACTGCAGCAGCAGCCTGAAGGCATCCTTCGGGGAAACCGCGAGCCCTTCCAGAGTGCGACCAAGCAGCTGCCGCCGTTTCGTATTTTTGGCTTCTGCCGCATTCCGAAGCGGATTCGGCCAGCGCAGCTCTGCAAGACGCAGCGCGGCAGGCTGAAACAGACGACCCTCGTCGCCGAATTGCAGCCTTCTCACCACGTGGCTCCAAGCATCTACACGCGGTTCCGATGTCTCACCGGAAAAACAAAAAAATACGTCTCCAAGCCATACTCCATACAGCGATTGCATCATTACAGTCTCCCGTCATCCCTTCGCATTGTTACTCTCCATCATATACGAAAATGAACGGATTTAAAAACCTTTACACTTAAAAAATGCAGATATCACTCTTTTGCTGCATAAAAAAATGCCCCTGATCCAGAAAACGGATAAGGAACATTTCGTTATTAAGATGAAACGATTAAGCAGCCGAAGCTGCCGCTATATTTTTTTATTAATGATTAAGATCTGATCAGACTGCCCAGCAGCACATCCAGATTCAGAATACCCGCGCGGTGATCTGCACAGAAACCGATTTTATCAAAAACACCAATCATGAAACGGCGATGCTCCTCAGCAGGCTCCTCAAAACGATCATACGTCACTACTGAATCCACCATATCCACAATCAAAGGCACAAACCCGTTCTTGTAGGGAACAACGATAATCCGTGTAGATGGCGTATCCTCCTGCTCCGGCATGCCCAGCAGCACACGAAGGCTCACGACCGAAACCACCTTACCGTACAATGAAGCGAATCCTCTGATCTCGGGACTGCCAAAAGGAACCGTTGTAACCTCTACCATTCTGATAATTTCATGCACCTCATCAATACGAAGTGCAAAAATCTGTTCTCCGACCGAGAAATTAATATATTGCATTACTACATCTTCACTCATAATTGTCCCCATACCCTCTCATTCCGTAAAATCAGAATCTTCAACATACTTTTGGCTGTCGTCATGAGACGATTAGTCGTTACATGTTGTATCGGCACTTTTGGTGCAAATGTTTAGGCTTTCCACAACAAGAATCGCGCTTATGATCCGTTTTCGTTTCCGGGTTCAACGTATGCTGAAATATATTCTGATTTCTGTGGACAACTCATCAAATCCTGCTTTGATTTTGCTTTTTCCAGATGAAAAGAGTGAGTTATACCTGTTTTGTGGATAAGTTGTGCACATATTGCTCACAATCTGTGGATATGCACATCGTTTTATGTGGATATTCGCAATTTCAATGTGGACATGTTGTGTATTTGTTTGTAAATCTAACGTAAACTTTGTCTTTTTTCGTCTGCTTATCCTCTCCTGTGGACATATTGTGGAAAGCCTTTCACTTACAGTACTGGATTACATGCACTCTATCTATTGTTATTCACATGTGCGCCACCAGCCCAATTGACGAGGATTTCCGCTGTCTGTTCAAACTGAAACACTGGAAAATAGTGACCGTACGGCACATCAACCTTCTTATAACCGTTTTGTAATGCAGGTGGAAATTGATATTCCTGATCCCTGTCAGCCCAAACAACCAATGGATCCTGTTCATAGTCCATTCCCTGGAAACTTCCGTATTTCTCCCAGAAGCTGCCCGTCTTCCTGGTGTGCCCCAAGTGAATCCACCTCAGCAGATCCAGATGTGCGCCCGCTATGCGAGGTGAGCGAAGATAGGAATGTACCCTTTGGGCTGTTCCCGCGAATATGCTCTCATTATCAACAGATCTGCTGCTACCCTCACGAAACATTCGTGCCCAGCTTTGCTGAGATCTGGAGCGAAGCAACGCGCTACCTACACGACGCGGCAGGCGAAGCATCTGTTTTAAACGTGCATCTCCTCCGTTGTCCGCAGCAGGCTGGAGCAAGGCGAGACGAATATCGGTACGCCCGCTCCGTTTCAATGCTGCGGCTGCGACAGCGGCACCTACAGAATGACCAACAAGTTTGATGGGAATCGGCATTTCTGCCAAAGCATGCACAAGTGCATTCACCTGACCGTTAAATGCATCTTGTTCCTGGTGAACAGGTGAGCGACCAAACCCTGCGAGATCAACAATCCAGACGGGATTGCCCGTAAGTTCCCTCAGCCGTGATCCCAAGGGAAGCAAGTCATCGGCACTTTGGAGTAAACCATGCACAATCACCCAC
Source organism: Paenibacillus sp. TC-CSREp1 (assembly GCF_050171015.1). Taxonomy (NCBI): domain Bacteria; kingdom Bacillati; phylum Bacillota; class Bacilli; order Caryophanales; family Paenibacillaceae; genus Paenibacillus; species Paenibacillus sp. TC-CSREp1. The sequence goes on from NZ_JBNOKM010000024.1 coordinate 51,558, forward strand.
GGCTCCCCTTCACCTTCCCAGCCTAACATCGCCAAATTCCCTAATCGTGAACGAGTATAGTGGTCTGGATAAGCCTTCATTTCGTGCTTGGGTAGAAGACGGTAGTCCAGATCCGCAATAATGAACGGGAGCTGCTCCCGAATATCAGGCCAGCTTCTCCCCATTCGCTTCAACAGCACCTCTGTCTCTTGTACCGGAAATCTCCTATCTGTAATAAAAGCCAGTGACTGTGCGGGAATACCACTGATGCGGCTTCCCCCAAGCTTCATAAGACGTTGAATCCAAGATAGCGGTAGTACTCCTGCAGGTCTGGGCACATCCAGCTGCTTCGTGATCTGATTCAGCATTTCCTTCATGTTCGGACTATCCTCTTTACGTGCCAACAGCGGGTAAGTCCCCCCAAGAGGAGTCTCATCCTGCGTCAAAAACACCAGTGTCTCTGCCACCACATCATTCTCCACGAGCGGCAGCCAGTAAGATGAACCACCAGGTACAACCGGCATGAAACCTCTCTGCACAGCGCCAATCAGCAATCCAATGCCGCCTGTCTGCTCCGTCTCACCCGTCGGACGGGGGCCAACCACCGTACTGGGATTTACGACAGATAGAGGGTACCCATGTGTCTGCGCATGCGTTCGAATAAACCCATCCGCTTGAAATTTCATCTCTTCATACGCACTCTCTTGGCTGTCTGCATGTTTCACCTTTGTCTGTTCTTGCTGCTCGCCCTCCTGCCCGTAAGGACTCATATAACCAACGACATGAATAAAATGCCGCAATCCTCCGTTATCCTGGATATCCTTTGCTAACTGCGCTATTTCTCTCGCCCCATGCATAAAGATTTTGTTCGCTGTCTCTCGTCCCAGTGTAATGTCCATCGTGCCCCCTGCATGAAGTATGACATTCGCCTTCCTGATCCGTTCACGATCCGCTTGAACAAGCCCCAAACCTGTCAGAGATAAATCGCCTACAATAAACGTAATCCGTTCAAAGCTGCTCACACCGTAGCTCTCCAGTACAGTTCTGGCCCGCTCTTCAGAGCGAACCAAAAGCAGCATATGTATATCTGTTTTCTCCACAAGTTGTTTGACGGTTTCCCTTCCAATAAAACCGGTGCTGCCTGTCATCAGCAGAACGGTTTGTGCCATCGCTGTTTGATTCATCTATTAAACCTCCACACTATTTAGTCTTCTTTTAGTTTTAGTTCCGTCTTTATTTCGTCTTAGCCTCACATGATACTTTCTCAATTAGTACCATACAGTACTACAAATATTCAAAAAAAGAGCCTCGCTTAGCGAAGCATTTGACAAAACGTTCGTGCCGACTGTTCAATAATGCCCAGATTACGAGAAGTTCCGGCTAGTATCAGTGAACCTTCAAGTGCAGCAACGAACAGGGCCGCTGCCGCTGCAGGCTCAACTCCTTTGCGGAATTCTCCGCGTTCTACCCCTTGCTGGAGCAGCTTCTCCACCATAGGTATAAGCTCCCGGAAAAAGATCGAGATGCTTTCCTTCGCTAGAGAGGCACTATCGGGTGCCTGCATATAAAGGGTGACAAACGGACATGACCCTTCAAAGTTTCGACCTTCTATACCTGCCGAAAGCAGTGTCAGGAAGGAGTTAATTCGTTCCTCCACGCCCCGTTCACGCTGGCTGAGCAGCAGATATAGCTCTGATTCGTACTGGGCAATCCAGAAATGAACAACTGCCTGAAGCAATTCCTCCTTGTTTTTAAAATGATAATAGATGTTGGATTTGGATACACCACTGACTCGCACTACCTCATCCATACTGACGTAAGCATAACCTTGCCTTAGAAAAAGCTGCGCTGCCACTTCAACCGCTTTGGTGCGGTTCACTGGATTAGAACCTCTGGGTCTGGACGTTTTAGAATAATCTTGATTTGAACTATCGTTTTTGTTATTCATAACTAGAACTATATAGTACTATTTTAACAAATGCAAGCATATCTGTTGATAAAAACATATCGCCAACCTATTTCCTGAAAAGTTGTCCACATTTAGATGATATACACACAGGATATCCACATATAGTATCAAGCTGATGTAAAAGTTGTATTTTAAAATTGGGTAAAGCAGCACAGTTATCCACATTTTCAAGATACATCGGTACAATGTCAGGAAAGCAAAGAAGCCAGCTGCAAAAGATGCAACTGACTTCGAATACATAAGTTGTCGTTATTTTTTCAAACTATCCCAGTTCTGCTGCAAGCCGTCAAGCAATGCCTTTTTGTCAGACTTACCTGCTACATATGCCTGAATTGTGCTGCCGAACTCTTGTGGAACCCCTTCAGGGAAACGACTGAAGTTCCAGCTTAACGTTTTGTTGGCCTGACTGTATTTCATGATATCTGTCGCCAGATCACCCAGCTCATCCTCAGAAGCCTGAATCGAACTGAATGCCGGGATAAACTTGAATTCTTTCGTCAAATACTGCTTGCCAATATCGGATGTAACAAGCCAGTCCAGAAATGCTTTGGCTTCGGTTTTCACTTGGGAGTTTTTGTTCACAACCCAGTTGTTAGGTACGCCTACAAACAGCTTGTCGTTGGGTTCATTTGTGATCGGCATTGGCAGAATGCCCAGGTTCAAGTCCGGGTTGATGCCGTCAATCTGCACCTGTGTCCAGTTCCCCTGCTGCATCATCGCCGCTTCGCCGCTGGCAAACAGCGTTACCTGTGTGTTGTAGTCTGTTGTCAGCGGGTTTTTGTTGCTGTATTTCAGCGTCAGGTCCAGCAGATTCAGCCATTCATCAAACACAGGGTTGCCTGGAATCTTCTCTGTGCCTTCGTTCAGTCCTTGAATGAATTTTACCGGGTCTGCCTGATTCGCAAAGGCTACATTGACGTTGTGGTTTCCCAGCACCCACCACTCCTGGTAACCGTTAGAGAATGGTGTAATGCCTGCGTCCTGCAGCTTCTTCGCCGCTTGATCCAGCTGTTCCAGCGTTGTCGGGATTTCTGTAATACCCGCTTTGGCGAACAGATCCTTGTTATAAATAAAGCCGTACCCTTCCAGCGCGAGCGGCTGCCCATACAGCTTGCCATCCTTGGTCATTGGCTCTTTGGCAACTTCCAGTACATCTTTGACCCATGGCTCGCCGGACAGGTCTTCCAGATATTCAAGCCAGGTATCCAGTTCACGGTATCCACCTACGTTGAAAATGTCCGGCTGTTCGCCTGCCGCAAACTTGGCTTTGAGCGCTGCACCGTAGTCACTTCCGCCCCCTACTGTCTGAATATCCAGCTTGATGCCTGGATGGGAGGATTCATATTCGGCTTTGAGACGATTAAGTGCTTCGGCAATTTCAACTTTGTATTGGAAAATTTTTATCGTTTTGGTGCCAGCCGCAGCTTCACCGCCGCCATTCTGAGCATCTGTATTTACGGGACTGCCGCTCTTGTCACCATTCCCGCACCCTGCAAGCATCACCGAAAAAGCAATTAACATCAGCAGCGTTAACTTTGTCATTCTTTTCATAGATACACTCTCCCCTGTCGTAGTTTCAGTATAACCGCTTGCTCGTTCTTCCTCTCTTGCTTTGATCTGCTTTTACTTCGAATGACCCATGCCTTGCCCTCTTCTTCTCTTTATTACTATATAGATGAACCAACACATTCACACAACATGTGCATGCGCAGCTGATCTCGGATAAAGAAGTTCACATTGATACTCGGGGGCTTCCTTACCCCTCATACATTCAGGCCCCCGAGGAGCAACAGCGACCAGAAGCGCTCATAAAGCCGGAGCGACCAGCCATCGCACTCCCCCACACATAATGCCGCAGCGACCAACCATCGCACTCACCCTTTCACAGACCCCGCAGTAATGCCCTGGATAATATACTTCTGCATGAGCAGGAAGAAAATAATGATTGGCATGATGCCCAGCACCAGAGCCGGCAGTGCGAGATCCCACTGCTTCGTATATTGACCGAACAGCGCAAAGGTTGCGATCGGAATAGTGCGCAGATTGGAGCTTTGCAGGATCAGGGAAGGAAGCAGATAGTCATTCCAGATCCAAAGTGTATTCAAAATAATGACCGTTACATACATCGGCTTCATCAGCGGGAAAACAATCCGGAAGAATACCCCGTATACCGAGCTTCCATCCACCCGTGCGGCCTCTTCAATCTCCAAGGGAACCGATTTGACGAAGCCGTGAAACAGAAAGATCGACATCGGGGCCCCGAACCCGAGATAACAGATGATCAGTCCACCCAGACTGTCGATCAGCCCCAGATTGCTGGTTACCGTAACAAGTGGAATCATGATAGACTGAAACGGAATCACCATCGCGGCGATGAACAAGCCGAACAGAATCCGGTTAAACCGTGTATTGCTTCGTACCATGCGGTATGCGGCCATAGAGCTGATCAGCACGAGCAGCAGATTGCTGACAATCGTTACGATTAGCGAGTTCATGAGCGCTGACGGAAAGCTGATTTTCTCCCAGGCATTAGCATAATTGCCCCACTGGAATGCCTCCGGCCATGCAGCCGAGTTGGTGAGCAGATCACCAAACGTTTTGACCGAGTTCACAAACAGGAAGTAAAACGGAATCAGGAACAATAACCCGATAAGCACCATGACAATTTCAGTAATCACAGTACCGAAGCGGTAATTTTTCGTTGTCTCCATCAGGCTTCTACCTCCTTGCTCTTCGTCACACGTACCTGAACCATCGTGATGATTGCTACAATGATAAAGAATATAAATGCTTTAGCGGTTCCGATCCCGTATCGGTTGTTAACAAAGGCTTCGTTATAGATGTTCAGTGCAACCGACTCGGTTGATCCAAACGGACCACCCTTGGTGAGCGACAGGTTGAGATCGAACATTTTGAAGGACCAGGAGATCGCCAGGAACAAACAGATCGTTACACCAGGCATAATGAGTGGTAAAATAATGCTCCGTAACACCTGCCAGCGGCTGGCTCCATCAATTTCAGCGGCCTCCAGCAGATCAGGGGATACATTCGTCAATGATGAGATGTAGATAACCATCAGATATCCAGCGGTCTGCCATACAAATACGATGACAATTCCCCAGAAGGCTGTCGGTTCATCGCCCAGCCACGGGAGGTTGAAAAAGGACCAGCCGGTCACGTCGCCTACTGCTGAAAACCCTTTCACAAATATGAACTGCCAGATAAAGCCGAGCAACAGCCCGCCGATGACGTTAGGCATAAAAAAGATAGTACGCAGCACATTTCTCGTCTTGAGCGGTTTGGTCAGAAAATAAGCCAGAAAAAAACCGATCACATTGGTGAGAAGCACCCCCACCACAGTAAAGCGCACCGTAAACCAGAACGCGGTCTGAAACTTGGGATCGTTTGCAAAAATATGCACGAAGTTATCAAGGCCTACCCAGTTGACGCTGGCGGATACTCCATTCCAATCTGTAAAGGAATACACCATGCCAAGCAGGAAAGGGACCACGATGATGAGAATAAAAAATACAACGGAGGGACCCACGAACACAAGCTGCTGTAACAGCTGTGAAGACTTGCGATGCTTCATATCGTTCTCCCCTTCTATAGATGGATGATATTGGTCTCTTTTTTTATTAAACTCCAAAATCGTGAAGGGAAACACCGACACTCGTGAACAGTTGGGTGTAAAATATTGTCCTCTCTTGACGAGCAGCCAGAAGGGGTGTAACTGATGTCCAAATATTACAGTATCCGCACCAAGCTGATTGCCTTTATGCTGATTGCAACCACTATCCCGCTGCTGACGTCCATCAGCATGACGTTTATCCAAACCAAGACAGCCTTGCGGGAACAGGCCTTGGAAGAGAATAAACGTCTTATCTATCAGGCTTCGACCAATCTCAACAATTACGTTGATAATGTGGCACGAGCCTCGCTCGCCGTATACAATGATCCTAACTTCCTGCGCAATCTCGCCAAACTCCCGGGTGATTACCGGGCTGTTGCCGAGGTGTATACCACGTTGCAAACGATCAAGGCCGCTGTACCGGATGTGTTTCAGCTTTACCTGCATTCCTTTGCATCCAACCAGTCCACCTTGATTACAAGTCCTTTTCCGAAACGGGAGGAACGCAAGCAAGCCTATTCCGATTCACTGCATGGCCAGGCAGGGTCAGGAAGCTCCGATATCTGGGTGGAATCCGCACATATGAGCCATACCTATGGCTTCAAGGCCGCTTCTCCCGATGATTCACCAAGAACGGTCATAACTCTGCATCGAATCATTCGGGATATCCCTTCCCCTGAACGACTTGGTGTGCTGGCTATTGACCTTAACATGAACAGCATTGCTGCAATCTGCAGCAGATTATATGATCCGGACAAAGAACAGATCTATGTCGTGGATGGGCAGAATCGAATTGTCTATCAAGGACGCACTGAGGTGCAAGGGGCGGGTGATGCCAATCATCTGCAATCGGTGGCAGCGAACGCACTGCGGGACGGTCAGGCTCATACCGGTGAAGCGCGGATTGCAGAGGGGCATTTCGAGCAGGATCATTCGATGTATGTATATCAGCAGCTCGGAAACAGCTATGCAGACTGGACCATCGTGAAACAGATTCCTAACGAAACGTTATATGCAAGAGCTACTTCGCTCACCTGGAATAATGCCATGATTGCCATTGCAGCGCTTGTACTTGTAATCGTCGCAACCTTGTTTATTTCCATTCGCATCACAGGTCCGCTCAAACAGCTGATGCGGTATATGAACCAGATTCAGGCAGGTCGCCTGCATGTGGATATTCACCTGTCGAGCCGGGATGAATTCGGGGTACTTGCTAGACATTTTCGGGATATGATGGATACGGTCAATAACCTGATTTTGCGGGAATACCAGCTTGAGCTTGCTAACAAGACCAATCAGCTCAAAGCGTTACAAGCACAGATTCACCCACATTTTCTCTACAACACCTTGCAGTCGATCGGTACACTGGCGCTGCAGCAGCAAGGAAAACGAGCTTATACCCTGCTATCTTCTCTATCCAAAATGCTTCGCTACAGCATGCGGGACCAGACCTGTGTAACTCTTCGTGAAGAAGCGGAACATGCCCGGTTGTATCTGGAGCTTCAGCAGGAACGCTTCGGTGAACGCCTTGAAGTGCAGATGCAATTTGCCGAGGATACCTTATCTGTACAGATGCCCCGGATGACACTGCAGCCGTTAATTGAAAATTACTTTAAACATGGTGCAGATATACAGCCAGGAAAAGGCTACATCTCCATCACCAGCCGCTTCGTAAATGAACACTGGATTGAAATTGAATTGATCAACAATGGACCCGCTATTCCTGAAGACAAACTCAGTGAAATCCGAGGCTGGCTTCAACCACAGGAAACAGCAACGGAAATGATGCAGGAATCCGAAATGACGGAATCCATCGGCCTTCGAAACGTTGCACGCAGACTTGCCCTGAACTCCCACCCGGACAAACCTGCCAGAATCGAAATGCATAATATCCGGTCAGGCGGTGTGAAACTTCTAGTCAAACTATATGCGGGAGAGTGAACTACATGAAAGCACTGCTTGTCGATGATGAACAACATGTCCGTCATGCCATCCAGCTTCTCGGTAATTGGGAGGAACTAGGCATAGACATATTGCTGGAAGCAGCAGATGGACACGAAGCAATCGAAGCGATTACAGCACATCAGCCGGAAATCATACTTAGTGATATGCGCATGCCTGGCAAGGATGGCATGGCATTGCTTGAATGGATATCAGCTCATAACCCCCACAGTAAGGTCATTGTCATCAGCGGGTATGACGACTTTGAACTGGTCAGGCACGCCATCCGCCACGGCGGCATGGATTATTTGCTGAAGCCTGTTGAGGCCGAAGAATTGAATGCCTCTTTGCTCAAGGCGGTTAAGGCCTGGATGGATGAGGAGACTTCACGTACAGAATCTGCCAGACAATCCATCGTCGTGAACCGGATGCGGCCGCATTATCAGGATCGTCTGCTGACGGAGCTGGCGATCGGCAGAGGCAGCAGATCCGCGCACATCCAGCGTTTACAGGAGGAATTGAACCTGCCCTGCCATATTCCAGTATGCAGCGTGGCCGTCACCAGCCTGTCGCATCTGGATGCCGATTGTCTGGCTAAATATCGCAGCCAGCCGGATCTGCTGATATTCTCGGTGCTGAATGTCTGCGCAGAGATGCTGAGCACTCCGGCAGAAGGTGTCAGTTTCCATCAGCTTAATCAGCCTGATGAAATTGTGCTGCTTCACTGGGGTTCGCAGTCCTCACTGGAACACATTCTTGGTACCATTAATGATGGATTGGAGCAGACCATTCAGCGCCGACTTCATTTTGGCATATCGTCTTGTCCGAACTATCCTGATGGCATATCAGCAGCCTACCTGGAAGCCAGCTCCACATTGTGGAGGCGTAATATTTTGCTCACACGTCAGCGTATTCACGCCACCACAGAAACGACTAGCAGAAATAAAGGCAAGCGGCTCACCTCCTTCGAAGAGTCCATGCGTATTGCAGCCATGAGCTGTCGCGCTGCCAGTGTGTCTGCTGCCGTGGCTGAGTGGCTTGATCCGTTCACAGAGCTTGAGGCCATCAGCGCAGAGCAGCTGCAACTGTGGATTCAGGAACTGGAATGGATGCTGGACCGCTGGTTGGAAGACAGAGAACATACTACCGTTCACGAAGAAGAATCTGATGAAGAACAAGAGCCTCCGCTCACCGAGCTCCCGTTTGATTCTGAAGGATTGCTCTCCTTTTCTCTGCTTCGATCTTTACTGGAGCACCGTCTGCTCGCAGCCGGGAAAGCACTTACTGCTCAGCATCACACCGATCCTGATCCGATGACTGAAATTGCGCGCTACATGGACGCTCATTATCAGGAGGACTTGTCATTACAGCAGATCGCCGCACGTTTCTACCTGAGCAGAGAGTACATCTCCCGCAAATTCAAACAGCAGTTCGGGCTGAACTGGTCGGAATATCTGGGTAAGCTGCGAATTAACAACGCCAAGCTGCTGCTGCATAATCCGTCACTTCGAGTTGCTGCGATCTCGGAGATGGTTGGTTTTCAGGATGAGAAATATTTCAGCAAGGTGTTCAAAAAGATCGAAGGCATTACCCCTGCCGAATATCGCAAAACGGTAATATACACAGGTACATAACAAACCTGTTTGCATTGAAAAGAGGACTTCTCGACATCATCTGTCAGGAAGTCCTCTTCACGTAATACCAATCGATCGATTGTTTCACCCTCCTTCGACTTTCTGCTCCCGCAGGATTACGTTAGGTACTAGTCGGATATAAATCAGTTCTCCCGCAAGCTCCACCATTGTCTGAGTGACAATGACCGCCGCGGCGATGGAAGCCCACTCCGGAGATAGCGACAAAGCCAGCGGCAGAACAACCAATGAATTACGGGTGGCAGCACTGAAGATCAGTGCCCGGCCTGCACCCGTATCCAATTGGAAGAGCTTTGCAATAATCCGGGATATCAGGGGCATAATGATTAGAAAAGCAACATAGAGCGGTATAACCTCCAGAACGGTCCCCAAATCGTGATAAACCTTACCGATCTGCGAGGCAACGACTGCGGTTAAAGCAAGAGCCATCATTGGAACTGGCAGCCATGCTGTTACATTAAGCACTCTTTGTCCGGTCACATTTCTTTTGGAGAGAATCTGAGTAAGCACCGCCAGCAGCAGCGGAATCACGATCAGGAACAGGAAAGCCTCTGCAAATGGCCCGGCCTGCATCATTCGAGCTGCATCTGTACCCAGGAAAAACCAGAGATACAAAGGAAGCAGTAGCATCTGTACCACGAACAGCACCGGGGTCGCTGCCAGCACCAATCTCTCATTCCCCCGTCCTAACTGTGTAAATACGATAACGTAGTCAATACATGGGGTTAGCAGGACAAGATATACGCCGATCAGAACGGCTGGTGATTGTGGAAGCAGAAAGGTAAGCAGCCACACCACAGCAGGTACAACGATAAAATTAACCACGAGCAGTGCAGACATAAAACGCAGATTCATCCAGGACGCTTTGAGCTCCAGAAAAGGGATCTGGACAAACATGCTGTATAACAGCACAGCCAGAATGGGAGACACGGCTTGATGAATCATGTTTCCCGATTCCGGAGCGGAGAGACCTATCCATGCTCCCGCAAGCAGAGCTACCACATACAGCCAGGTTTGCTGCTTCTCCATCATTTCTCTAGTAAACATTGGCTCCCCCTTCGTGCGGACCGGTATCTACAAGCATCTATGGGCATATTTGCGCCAGTTCTGGCGTACATTGGGACAGACAACAGCTCCATTCCCGTAACACCGCTTCAAACCCGTCGTCCCGAAAATAACAAGTATCTCTTACTTTTGATGCAGTCATTATTAGAACACGCCATTCGTGGGTAAATTCATTGTAGACTGACCCGCGGTTCATTTGAAATTGTTAAACTAAGGAGGAAACGCCATGTCCCGCAACAATCCGTACAAATGGTTAAATGCCCTCGGTTTTATTGCTGTTATTATTGTGAACTATCTCTCCAACGCACTGCCGATCGGCGGCAGGACCAACAAGGAAGTATCGGATATGTACCCTGTACTGCTGACCCCTTCCGGTTATGCCTTTGCGATCTGGGGTCTGATCTACCTGCTTCTGGCAGGTTTCGTCATCTATCAGTTTGTTCCTGCATCCTGGAAAAATGATTCGATTACCCGCCTTGGCTACTGGTTTCTAATCAGCTGTGTTATTAATGTGGCGTGGATCTTTGCTTTTCAAAACCTGCACATCGGACTCGCGCTAATCATTATCATACTTCTTCTGCTGAGCTTGATTGTACTGTATGTAAGAACACGTGAGATCACCATGCCCACCACTGCTGAAATATGGCTTGTCAAACTGCCGTTCAGCATATATCTCGGCTGGGTCAGTGTGGCTACGATCGTTAACGCGGCGGTCTTTCTATATAAAATCGGCTGGAATGGATTCGGCATCAGTGAAACCGCATGGACAATCATTATGCTGATTGTTGGTTCCGTATTGGCTGTGCTGGTCAGCTTCCAATACCGCGACAGTGTATACCCGCTCGTATTCACCTGGGCTTATATCGCCATTGCACTGAAACAAAAGGACGTCACCTCGGTTTATTACACAGGAATCATCCTGGCCATTGTTCTCGCAGTGTATGCTGTATGGCTGTTCTTCGCCCGTAATCAAGACCGGGATTAAATAACTCCTTTCATTATAAAACAAAACGACAGCAAAAAGCCGATTGAGGGTCAATCACCCTTGAATCGGCTTTTTGTTTTAACCGTATGCAGACAGGAAAGCACCCCCGTAAGAGGGCGATCCATCCTTCTATTTCAATGCGATAACTTCAATCTCCACCAAGGCATCTTTGGGCAGACGCGCAACCTCTACAGCGCTACGTGCAGGGTAAGGCTGGGTAAAGAAGCTGCTGTACACTTCATTGACCGGAACAAAATCATTCATGTCTTTGAGGAATACCGTTGTTTTGACCACTTTATCCATGCTGGTGCCTGCGGCTTCCAGAATGGCTTTCACATTGCTCAGAGACAAACGAGTCTGCTCCTGAACATCTGCTCCGAATTCACCCGTTTGCGGATTCAAACCAAGCTGACCTGATGTATAGATAAAGTCACCTGCATCTACCGCCTGACTGTATGGACCGATAGCACCTGGTGCCTGCTCGGTCGAGATTGCTTTTTTCATTCGACAGCTTCTCCTTTGTGTTCGCTGCCCTGCCACCATTAAGGTGTACAAGACGTTGCTGTTATTTTTAAAACCTATTATATCATGCTGCAATTCAGGGGAGAAACGCTTGTTTTCCTGTATCACACAAGCCTTAATTCCCCTGCACTCCAACAACATGAATTACATCATTAGGATACACGTGAATACCTGCGGTCTGAACGATGGCGATATTCCTCATCGCTTGAGCAATCGTTGACGCTTGTACAGCACGGTACTTGGCTGGTGTCCAGCGATCCAGCCATTTCATTGCATGGGCAGCAAGCTCCTCACCAAAGCGCTTCTCTCCGCGGTCACCCAGAATAAGTGACGGACGGAAGATGTGCAGGGAACGGAAGCCGATATCGGAAAGTGCCTCCTCCATCTCTCCCTTGGTTCGGCTGTAAAACACACGTGAACTCGCATTGGCTCCCATAGCGGAAATAACGAGCATCTGTTGAACACCATGCTGCTTGGCCAGCACAGCTGCACGAACCGGATAATGGAAATCGACTTCGCGGAATTGCTCCTGACTGCCCGCTTTTTTGATCGTGGTTCCCAGACAGCAGTAGAGGTCGTTGATGCCTTCAAACAGGTGCCCCTGAACTTTGAGCTGTTCGAAGTCCACAACGTATTGCTTCAGTCTAGGGTTTTCCAGATCAAGCCTGCGTCTGACCAGAATGCGAACCTCACTGTATGCGGGGTGATCGAGCAGGCTGTGAACCAAAAGCCCACCCACCAGCCCGGTAGCCCCGATCACCATCGCTTTACGCTCAGGATGATGCATCTCTCCAACCACCCCTATCTGTTCATATATAAGCTGAAAATCTTATCGATGATTGTCGTGATCAGCATTTCCATTTCTATTTTAAAAGAACCCGACGTCCCAACGTAAATGTAAGCAGCAGCATGACAGCACCAACCACTACCTGGAATCCGTAAGTAGAAATCCAGAGCGTCGCTTCCGAGAGTGTTTCCATCTTCTCATAGAGCCAACCGCCAATCAGCGGACCAATGAACGAGGTTACCCCCGTCAGTGCCGAATATACGGCGACAAACATCGGTCTTTCACTTTTCGGTGTATCTCCAATCGTAAAATTAAATGCGAGCTGGTTAAAGCCGCCAACACCGATGCCGAGGAAAATGTGGGACAGAAACAATGCAACCAATATCGGAGCAAAGGACATCAAACCCCAGGACAGACAGGACAACGCTATAACAGGCAGTGTCCAGAATAACAGCGTTTTGTTGCTGTATCTTGCATTCAGATTGCCCCAGATATAAAATCCGGCCATCATCACCAGAGTCTGAACCACCGTAATCAGGGAGACCATCTGATAGCTGACCTTCAACAGGTCCAGCATGACGTAGGAATACAGCGGAACAATTAATGTCTGAATCAACAGCCACAGCGCCAGAAAAACAGTCGCCTTCAAGAAGGCCCGATCCTGAAACGGCTTGATGAACATACGGGAAAATGACTTCTCTGTCGAGCGCTCAAACGGCATATCGGGGTAAAAGAAATAGATTACCGTATTGGCAATGGCACAGATCCATACGGGAATGAACAGGATCAGAAAACCCGTTTCCCCCGGATAACGGTCCAGCAGAATACCTCCGCCAAACAAGCATACGCTTCCAAGTGCATTCAGAATCGTATTTCGTATCCCGAAATAACGTCCTCTTACCTTGGCAGGCACAATATCCCCAATGAGGGAGGTCCAGATCATACCGCCGATGGTATTACATATAAAAGCTACAGTATATAAGCCAATATAAACGCTGACCCACCATTCCTTGGGGAACATGAACGGAATCAGTCCCGTTGCACTCCACAAGATACGGTGAGCCCCGACGAACAGCAGAAGCATGCGCTTCCTGCTGCGAATACGCTGCATCCAGTATGCAGCACCGATCTGAGCGATGTTAACAAAGGTCGTAATGGCGAGCACAAAGCCGATATGCCTTGACCCCGCCCCAAGATACAGCAAAAACCCGGTTAGAAATGGGCCGCCAAGCAGCGTCTGCAAAATAATTGCCGGCACGCCCTCCCATGTTGCAATCGATAAATTTGTGCGTTGTGTCGAACCCTTGCGCCGCGGCTTGCTCATGAACGAAGAGGGGTTCATCTTGACCATCTTCTGTATGGGGATACACTCCTTAGACCGGGTTATGCTTTGCCGGCCGATGCTAGTTGTCACCCCAAATTCTACTCACGGCACGAAGGTTGTCAACTCATTTTTTCACGGTCAACGGAAGGTGAAGATGGAAGATGCTTCCTTCACCTGCTGCACTCTCAAGTTCAATAGAACCGCCGAGCAATCTGGCCAAATCCCTGCTGATGGAAAGGCCGAGCCCGGTGCCCCCGAATTTCCGGCTTATGGAGCCGTCCGCCTGCTGAAATGCTTCAAATATGGAATGATGCTTGTCCTCCGGAATGCCAATGCCAGTGTCCTGTACAGAGAAAACGAGCCAGTCGCTAACAATATTCGCTTGCTTCGTTTGTTTGGTGCTTACTGTAAGGGTAACCTTTCCTTGAGGAGTAAACTTGATTGCATTAGACATCAGATTGCGTAAAATCTGCTGCACGCGCTGCGGATCAGACCAGAGTGTATCTGGCAGTCCGGCTTTCTTATCCAGAACGAGCTCGATCCCCTTTTTGTCTGCAACCAGCTGAAAATGATTCATCGCATCCTCAACCAGCTGGTTAAGGCTGATATCCTCCAGTACAATATCCAGACGGCCTGCTTCGACTTTGGACAAATCGAGAATATCATTAATCAGCCTTAGCAGCTCCTGCCCGGACTGATCAATCATGTCTGCAAAACGGATAATCTCCTCCTGCTCCATCGTATCGGCATTTTCACTAATCATCTGGGCAAAGTTGATTACACTGTTCAGCGGTGTCCGCAATTCATGGGACATATTCGCCAGAAACTCGGACTTGTACTGGGAAGCAATCATGAGCTGCTTTGCCCGGTCCTCCAGTACAATCTGCGCCTTCTGAAGTTCCTCCTTCTGCAGGGACAAAAGCCGATTCGTACTCTGAATCAGCAGAATCCTATTCTGCTCGTTCTGAAAATCCCGCAAAATAAACGCAAAAATCAGACTAAGCACGATGCCGATAGGAAGTGTATACGGCATAATATGGGAGAAAAAGTATGCGGGTGGAATGACGCCCAGAAAAGCGATGTTCACACTATTAACAACGTTGACGATGACTGTAACAAGAATGCCTTTGACAATCAGTCTGTAGCTGCTTCTTCTCATCCAGATGTTCAAGCCCGCACACATTACTCCAAGAATGGCCATATTATAGACCGCGGCGATCGTAGCATCTGTAATGCCAAAGGTTAACCTGGATAAACCTATGCCTACACCTACAATAATGACACTGTAGGGTTGTCTGTACGTCATTACGGCGACGATTAAAGGTACATAACGTAAATCAAACACAACTTCATCTGTAAGCTGAAATCCAAATACGGTACTGATCCAGCCGGCAAAAATAAGCGCGAACACGGAACTGATCTGTTTCACTCGGGACGAGGCACGTATTACGATATATTTGTAGAATACACTTGCCAGATAAGCAATCGTAATAAGCATGCCCATATTGAGTACGAACATCTTCGAAAATTGCATTGATTCACTCCTGTTGTCCGACGTTTAAACCCAAGTGCTTGCTTTTTTGTATTTTGTATTTGGTTATATCATATCATGCTAAAACAACCACGGCATGAAATCTCCCTCAAAAAAGAAACAAAAAAAGGCACAAATTCAACATTTAAAATGTGTGCAGGACGTAGTAAAATATATTGTTGTTTAATTTTTATCTTTTACCGCTGTACTCATGTTTGTTTCTAAAACATGATGAAAGGAGAAGTTGGGCTATGCACGTGTTAAAAAGCAAATCCTATTGGTTATCATTAAGTCTGATGTTATCACTGGCTATCATGGGACTTTTCTATGATATTCTGAACAGTCCGGATCGTGGATATGTTATCCTGAACTCTCCTATTGACCGGATGCTTCCTTTTATACCTGCAATGTCGATTCCTTATTTGGGATGGTATCCGTTTGTGTTCGGTGTGCTCGCTTATCTCTGTGCGAAGGATCGACTTATGTATTATCGTGTCCTGTTGTCCATGAACATCTGTGTCTGGATCTGTTACCTGATCTATTTCAACTTCCAGACTATGGTTCCTCGTCCTGAACTGATCGCTGCTGGTCCAGGCGCGGCCGTTATTAGCTGGCTCTACAGTCAGGATCGTCCGTTTAACTGTTTTCCCAGCATTCATGCCCTGCACTCTTATCTCGTTATGCGTGCTGTCCTGTCCGTCTCCAATATCCGCAGATTTATCAAGGTTCTGGTCTCTGCCGGGGCAGCCCTGATTATTATATCAACACTGCTTATCAAACAACATGTAATTTACGACGCACTCGGCGCAATTATTCTCGGTGAATGTATCTTCACCATCATTACGGGACTTGCCCTGCATCGGCGGCGCAGAAAAGAATCCAAATGGACGGAGGGGATCAGCTAATCCCCTCTTTCGACTTGGTTTCCAGATGTTTCTGTCTTCTCCACTCGTCAATAAACAATCCTGCAAAATAGGGGTCCCACTGGGTCCCTTTTCCTTCTTCCAGAATCATCAACGCTCTCTCATCACTCATGCCATTCCGGTACGGACGATCTGACGTCATCGCATCGAAAGCATCAGCCACTGCAATAATTCGTCCAAACAGCGGAATATCCTCGCCTACCATACCATCCGGATATCCTTTGCCATCATATCTTTCGTGGTGGGATCGTACGCCTGGTAAAAAGTCAGCCATGGCATCCACAGGTTCAATCTGAAGTAAAATACTTTCACCTAATACAGGGTGTGTGCGAATAATGGCAAATTCCTCATCGCTGAGCTTGCCGTCTTTTAACAATACCTCGTCTGGTATACCAATTTTGCCGATGTCGTGAAGCAGTGCAGACTTGTATAACAAATCGGCCTGTTCTTCGTTCATACCGCTTAGTCTTCCGATCAGAATGGAATACTCTGCTACACGCATGGAGTGCCCCGCTGTATATTTATCCCGGGCATCGAGGGCAGCAGCCAGCAGCGAGAAGTAACTTTGCAGCAGCTGTCGATTGCGCTCCTGTCTCATCTCCAGTCGGTTAATCATCATGTTGAAGCCGGAGATCAAGGCCGAAAATTCATCTGCATACAGATCCGGTGTTCTTCTGCCAAAGTCTCCCCCCTGTATGCGAATCATCTCCTGGGTCAGCTCCGTCACCGGATCACGGACATCCCGAATTAACAGCCAGCTGCCCACTAGAGCAAATCCGGCTCCCAGAATAACGATAAGCACACCCCAAAAGGTATATTCCTTAGCAAACTGCTGATCTATGTATTGAAGTCGAATATACGTAGCCAGAAAAAATAAACATAGCGGAAATAACCCGATAAGTGCCGTACTGATTTGAAATTTTCGTCTCATCGAAACAAGTACTCGTCCACCTAGTGAAGGTTCAACGCCGTACAATATTTTGCCCCTGCGACGTACCTCAAGTAACAGAGGTCTTACTGCCCTTACTGCAAGATAATACTCAATCAGTGCATGCATAATGCCGATCAGGAACGCACACGCAGCTGCAATGCCAACAAATTCATACGGAATTTCTAACCAGCCTGTGCAGATCATCCAGAGTGTAAAACCGGCTGCAGGCAGGGAAAAGCCTAACATATGCGGTCCGATAATACGATAAATGGTCTGTCCCGGAAAGCGGTGAATTCTCTCGTACATTTGCTCTAATTCAGCCTTCTCATGGTGCTCTGCGGCAAAAAAATGCCTGATCGGGCCCAGCTGAAACCACAGCGTAATCAGTTCTGCAACCAGCATGAACAGAATGGAGATGAGTACGATGACAACTAATCGAACATATTGGATATGGGGTACTTGCAAGGTTGAAACCATGATTACTGTGCCCACAACAAAGATGGCTGTTAATGAACCAATCAGATAGTTGCGCAGCAGACGGAAGATAAATGCACGGTATACTTCCAATCTAATCCCTCGCTCTCTATGTCTAACCAGTTCTGCCCTGATAAAAAAGGGAGATTATAGGATGCTCACTCCATTTATTTATCGGTTGCTCAGGTCAAAAAAATTAATAAAGTCATATGATTCATACTGCATCTTCACCCGCAGCCTGTCTCGAATGATATGATCTTCATCTCCCTCGATGTTATGTGTAATTTTCAGATGACTTCGGGGCTGATAACATACGAAAAAGGCCGTCCATGAAGGGGACAGCCTTTTCCTCTAGTTCGTAATACACGATATCATTTCATTTTACCCCATAAAATCAGGTCATCTCCCGAAAAGCTCACGTCGTTTTAATTTTAGCGGCCAGAATCATTGTGCCACGCGGTTGCTCTCCCATCGCATCCGGTTCAAGCGTAATCGCTACCGTATCATAGTCGTTCGCGGAATCCAAGGTGTAATAGACTGCTCCCGTTCCGTCATGGCTCAGGAAGGTCCCTGCATTTTTAGGGGTATCGCCTTTGATCAGCCATACCTGAAATGCCTGATTGCCTTCCAGCGCGGGCAGATTCTCTGCCTGCACGACCAGGTGGGTGCCTTTGCTGTCGATCACGATGGTTGCCAGACCCTGTGCAACGATATTCTTCGTAGCAGGACTCAGTTTGACAGCCTCGCCCATTTTCATGCCTTGCGCTGGAGCCAGTGCTGAAGCAAGCTGCTCTTGCAGCTGTGCATTCTGCGCCTGCGCATCGGCAAGCTGCTCCTGTGCGGCCGACGAGCCTGCCGCCTGCTGCGTCAGCGAGTCAATGCGGCTCTGCAGCTGCGCCGCGTACACGCCGAGCACCAGCGCCGCTGCCGCGAGGCCCGCACTGGCTGCGCGCCAGGCGCGGCCGCCGCGCGCACGCGCGCGCGCTTGTGGCTGCCCGAGCTGCGCCTGGGCAGCCTCTTCGGCCCGGGCCGCTGGCACCGCCTTCGGCGGCAGGCCAGGCCCGGGCTGCGCCGCATGCTTCTGCTGCGGCGCAAGGTCTTTCCGAAGCACCGCGGATGCGGGTGCTTCGGGCTGCTGCGCAGGAGAGGCTGCCGGCTTCGCGCCGGTGCTCTCCTGCGCCTGGCCGAGCACGTTGCCCAGCACACGTGCTCGCATGCCTTGCGGCGGTGCCACAGGGTCCGCCGCCAGTGGCAGGAAGCCGGTTACTTCCTGCAATTCCTTTACCTCCTGGCGACACACTTCACAAGTTGACATATGCGCTTCAAATGCCGCCACTTCCTCTGCGTCCAGTCCGCCCAGCACATACATCGGTGCCAGATCAGACCACTCCTCATGTCGTTCTATCATGGATGTATGCCCTCCCTTCCCGCGTCCGGATGCAATTCGGCATCAGCAAGCAGCTTTTGAAGCTGCCGCATGGCAAGCCTGACACGGCTTTTGACCGTACCCAGCGGAATCCCGAATCGGCTGGATACCTCCTGCTGCGTTAACCCAGCAAAATATATCGATTCAATCACTTGCTTCTGGTCCCCGTTCAGTTGAGAGAGCGCCTCTTTGATGCGCGTGCCCTCCCATTTCCGTTGAACCTCTTCTTCAGTATTTGTATGTTCGTCGGCAAAAGCTGCCAGTGTCTCGTTTTCAACCGAAGTAGCTGCTGCCCCTTTCGATCTTCGCCTCAGCATGTCCACCGCAATGTTGCGTGTGATCGCAAACATCCATGTGGTCAGCTTCCCCTGTGAGGCATCAAAACGCTCCGCATGATTCCATATCCGCAGGAAAAGCTCCTGCACAGTCTCCTCTGCCGTCATAGGATCACCGACAATGCGGTAGGCAAAGGAATACACGGCCCGTTCATATCGGTCATATAACAGCTCAAGCGCAGAAGCGTCACGTTCTGCAATCCGCTGCATTAACCTGCTGTCCTCCATAGATTGAGTCATCCGAGGGCCCCTTTCTGTATCTTCCCTCATATTATAACCTACGCAGAAACGTTTGAAGAGGATTACCCCTGTGAACATTTTTTTGATAAAATGAAAATCTTTCTTCAGCTTTTCATTTCAAGCTTCTCTATGTACACTGCATAAAAAACAGGCCTGCGTCGCTTGTTCCCATCCGATCCCGCATATGACTTCACAAATAAATAACCAACGGCGTCCTGTAAATAAAAAATATTGCTGAATGGTTCCAGGCGATCCCCGCCATACAGCTATAAACCAAACATGATATGATGCAACTTATAGTTCTCATTGTGCATGCTTCCGATGCAGCTTTCTTGAATAAAGCTTTCAGGTCGCAAGATTAATGTAACAACCTTTTTTAAAATACAACCCGATCTCATGCTTTCAAGGGTCGCCTTCCTTTTTATTGCAATAAATTACAGACTGTGGTATGATATAAAAGTTGTATTAACAACCTCATATGATTTTCCGTCTTCTATTTAACCCCGGAATATTTTCTTCATGCTGCGACCGCAGCGAATAAGCTCAACTAACCTATGGAGATTGACGAACCTGAATCACAATAACCCGGTAGACAAAGGGTTTACAAGATGTTCCCATTCACACTGGCGCGGTCATCGGAGCCGCAAGGACAAAAGAGAGGTAGGGCTTTTGTTGTTTTGGATATCACTTATTCTTGAGAAGATTGAAAACATACATCAAGCACCCGGAATTGGGTTCCGGGTGCTTTTCCATGTCCACATTCCTTTTTTCGTTACACCCGCCCTCCTTTACTCCATTAAGCAACGACACCGTCTCTTCCCAAAAAACTAGAGCAAAACCAGTACAACGCCCATTCACACCATAACAAGTAACAACTCTCCAAGCCCCACAAAATGTAACGAATCCTACAAGCCCTATTTCACCGATTTTGATCCTGTACAAATTCTAACGATTCCCAGAAACCTTATTTCGCGTTTTCGATCCAAAATTCCCCGTTTTTGAAGGGAAATCAGGCAAATAGCGTTCCTACGAATCGTTAGAATTTTTAAAGCGTTAAAAAACATGAAATAAGGCTTCTCACGATCGTTAGAATTTTTATGGGTGGCGTAGTAGTGGGAGGTTTAGACTACATTACGAGGTACGGGTACCTGTACGGGTTGTGAATTACAAGTTACTGCTCGGGCTATGGACCACGAGGTACAGGATCAATTTTCGGATTGGACTTAGGAGCTATGGGTTGCAGGGGTACGCGTACGGATTGTGAATTACAAGTTATTGCTACCGGCTATGGACCACGAGGTCACGGATTACGAGATACAGGATACAAGTTGCGGATTCGAGTTAGGAGCTACGGGTTGCAGGGTTACTGGTGCTTACGGGGTTACGGGGTTACGGGGTTACGGGGTTACGGGGTTACGGGGTTACGGGGTTACGGGGTTACGGGGTTACGGGGTTACG
>NZ_JBNOKM010000025.1:0-69262 GCF_050171015.1 Paenibacillus sp. TC-CSREp1
GTACAGCCCTCTACATAGTGAACAAAGCTGTCTTCATCTGCAATGATCAATGTACGCTCGAATTGACCCATGTTTTCAGAGTTAATCCGGAAGTATGCTTGCAAAGGCACTTCGCATTTTACGCCTTTTGGAACGTAGATGAAGCTGCCTCCGGACCATACCGCACTGTTTAAAGCAGCAAATTTATTGTCTGCTGGTGGAATGATGGTTGCGAAATATTCGCGTAAAATTTCTGGGTGCTCTCTGAGCGCAGTGTCGGTATCCATAAAGATAACACCTTGCTCTTCCAGTTCCTTTTGCATGTTATGGTATACAACCTCGGATTCGTATTGAGCGGATACCCCTGCCAGGAACTTTTGCTCTGCTTCTGGAATACCCAGTTTGTCGAATGTTTCCTTGATTTCGGAAGGTACCTCTTCCCATGTTTTCCCTTGCTTCTCCGAAGGACGAACATAATATTGAATGTCGTTGAAATCCAGCTCATCGAGATCGCCGCCCCATTTTGGCATTGCCATCTTTTCGAATTGTTTCAGAGATTTCAGACGAAACTCCAGCATCCACTCCGGTTCGTTTTTGATTCGGGAAATTTCGGTTACGACTTCTGCTGTCAGACCTTTCCCGGTTTGAAAGATGGACTTGTGCTCGTCGCGAAAACCATATTTGTACTCTTCCATCTCCGGTGCTTTTTTAGCCATCTTGTTCTACCTCCTAAGTCTCCTTGTGAATGGATCCGTTCATTGACCCAGCTTCCGTTCGATCAAGTATTGTAATTGGGTGCGCAATGCCTCCAAAGGAATATCCGACACCACCGGAGCTAGGAAACCGATGATAATCAGGCGTTCCGCATCTGTACGGTTAATTCCGCGAGACATCAAGTAATGGACCTGCTCTGGATTGACTTGCCCTACCGAAGCTGCATGACCTGCCGTTACGTCATCCTCATCAATCAGAAGGATCGGGTTAGCGTCCCCCCGTGCTTTCGGGCTCAACATCAACACTTTCTCTGTTTGTTGTCCGTCTGCTTTGGTTGCGCCTTTTTCGATCTTCGTAATCCCGTTAATAATCGCCGATGCTTCTTCACGCATAACTGCGCGAGTGATCATTTGAGATGGTGTATTTTTACCGAAGTGACGTGCTTCAGTGGTATAATTATTTTTTTGCGAACCGGAACCGATCGCGATTACTTTGGAATCGGATTTTGAACCGTTACCTTTGAGCACGCTCATCGTGTTGCTCGCTGTATCCCCATCATTCATTTCGCCAACGATCCATTCGATTGTTGCATCGTTCTCCAGAACAGCGCGGCGGAACGATACGTCCGTCACTAGAGTATCCATTTGGTGGACTGTCGCGTAACGCACTTTTGCCCCAGCTTTCGCAATGACTTCAACCACGCCATTATGGAATACAGGTGCAGAAAGTTCGCTCGAAACATAGTTATCCACGTAAGTAACCGAGCTGTTTGTGTCAGCAATAACAAGCACGTGTGGCGCAAATGTGGCAGACGCATCATCTGTCAATAGAACGGCTTGCAGCGGCACTTCGATTTCCACGTTTTCAGGAACATAAAGGAATACTCCTCCATTCCAAAGCGCTGCATGAAGAGCAGCAATCGAATGCTCATCGGCTTTGACAGCCGTATTCAGGTACGGTTTAACCAAGTTTTCGTGTTCACGAGCCGCAGTAGCGAGGTCTATGAAAATAACCCCTTTGGCAGCAAGCTCTTCCGATAGTTTTGCGTATATGCTGCCGGAATTGCGTTGAATGACCAAACCGCCTTCGTTTTGATCTTGTACCAGTTTTTTGATGTTCTGAGGTGCATCATCCAGGGAAGCCAAGGCCTTGCTAGTCTTATATGTTCCATATTCGCTGACATTCCAGCGTTCGATTTTTTGCTTTTCCAGTTTGGGAAGCGCCAGCTCGCTCGCAAGCTTCAAGGCTTCGAGCCGCTGCTCAGTCAACCAGCCGGGTTCATTATTGCTTTCCGACAAGGCGCGAAGCGCTTCAGATTCAACCGGAAGAATTGTTTGTGTAGTCATTTATTATCCTCCTCCGTTTTGTCTTTACGCTTCTTGACCTACAGTTTCGTCTGTAATTCCCAGTTCTTCTTTAACCCAATCGTAACCTTCTGCTTCGAGACGCTGGGCCAGTTCAGGACCACCGGATTTCACGATGCGGCCTTGCATCATAACATGAACGTAGTCAGGTGTGATGTAGTTCAGCAAACGTTGGTAGTGTGTGATGATCAAGAAGCCGCGATCTTCGCTCTTCATTGCGTTAACGCCGTTAGCAACGATTTTCAAAGCATCAATATCGAGACCAGAGTCAATTTCGTCCAGTACAACGATTTTTGGATCAAGCAACATCATTTGCAGAATCTCGTTACGTTTTTTCTCACCGCCGGAGAAACCTTCGTTCAGGTAACGATGTGCAAATTCAGGATTCATGTCCAGCTCTTTCATTTTGCCTTCCATTTGACGAATGAACTTGATCAGGGAGATCTCGTTGCCTTCGCCGCGGCGTGCGTTGATCGCGCTACGCAGGAAGTCGGAGTTGGTTACGCCCGCGATTTCACTTGGATACTGCATAGCCAAGAACAGACCAGCACGCGCACGCTCATCCACTGCCATCTCCAACAGGTCTTCACCGTCTAATGTTACCGTTCCGCCGGTTACTTCATATTTGGGATGTCCCATCAATGCGGAAGCCAATGTAGATTTACCTGTTCCATTTGGCCCCATGATTGCGTGGATTTCTCCACCTTTCATTTGCAGGTTGATTCCTTTCAGAATTTCTTTGCCTTCAATTGTTGCCCTAAAATCATTTATCTGTAGTGATGTTGTCATGCGTAGCTCATTCCCTTCCAACATATTTATTGTCTATTTACGTATCCATAGAAGTAGTCAAAATATTGGATTTTAGAAAACTTGTACAACTTCATGAATCTCATCAATTTCTTCGATTATTGCACGTTCTATACCCGCTTTTAAGGTGATGGTTGAACTTGGACAACCATTACAAGCACCTAGAAATTTAAGCCTAGCAATACCGTCCTCAACATCTATTAATTCTGCATCACCACCATCACGTTGTAAAAAAGGGCGAAGTTTAGATAGAACCTCCGATACTTCGTTAAACAATGTTGCTTTATCTTTCAATTCATTCACTCCTCTCTGTTATCCGTAGTTCTAACTCATCAGCTATATCCTGATCAAATTAGCGACTTCACCCTAGAGAAGTTCAAAATGAAGCTCAGTCTTTGATAACGTGGTATTCCCTTTCGACTGAGTTGCACCGTATCCCAATTCTAGAACCGCAGCAATGCGCTCGTTACTCAGTACACCAAACATTTCAGTACGGCTCGGGTCGTACATCCAGTCATGCAAGGTACAGCGTACACCTAGACTCTGCTCATGAGCCAGCAATCGGAAATTTTGAATTAGACAGCAGACGGCTGCAAAATCCTCTTCCCGCTTATGTGGATCCGCCTCTTCCTTCACCAAGACCAGAAGATACGCGGGAGCCTGCTCCTGCAATCCCTGCATGATGTCCCCATGCCGGTTATCAGCAAATATAAATCGCCACGGCTCTCGCAGTTCATCATTTGGCGCCCATACGGCATGATTGAGCAATTCCAGAATTAGCTCCTGCGATACCGGTCGATCCAAAAACTCACTCGGAGTATGCATGTCTCCTTCCAGATCGGACAATTTCATTTTTACATCCTCCTCTTAGGTAGACTGTCCTTGCAAGACGGTCCACTTCTGCTCGGCTGGCGTTCTTTTCCGACTTTTTGGCGCTTTATCGTAATATCCTATATGAAGAATGCCAACAAATCTTTCATCCTCACGCAGGCCAATTCCTTTGAAAAACCCTTCATGCAGCATCATGGACTCTGTATCCCATAGCATTCCTAACCCATGTTCCCAACCTATCAGTTGAAAGTTCTGCATCATCCCGCAGGCAGCCGCATAATTGCGGTCATTAGTCAGCCGATCCGGTCCTACAGTCGACATAACAATGACGTGAGCAGGAATATCGGTAAATCTCTTTTTGAAAATATCCAGAAGTTTCCCAGGAATCAGTTTACCGAGCCTGCTCTGTGACATCTGTTCCAGCATGCAGTCCACCAACCGTTTGCGTGCTTCTGAAGTTCCGGCATATACCACACGCCACGAGCCAGTCTGAGCAAATGGTTGAAGCCGATTAGCCTTGCGCAGTAATTCAACAACTAACTCCTGATCCACCGGCGTAGAGTTATATTTACGAATGCTCCTGCGCGCCCTGATCAATTCCGCCAGACTCAAATGCTTCACTCTCCTTCGTTTGATCTGGATTCAATATTTATACTGCTGTCTTGCAGAAATTGATGGATTACTTTTAGCTCTGTTTCTGAATACTTGTCGAGAGTACGATAGAAGCGTTCAGTCTCTTGTACATGCAGACGTTCATGCAGTTCAAAGATCTTTTTGCCTTGCGGTGACAACCGGAAATAACTCTCCTTCTTGTTGTCATTCATTTTTGTTCGTTTGACGAATCCTTCCTCCAGCAGTTTGTTGCCAATTTTGGTGATGCTTGCTTTGGACAAATTCATCGCCTCGGCAATACCCGTGTTATTAATAGGCTCATGTTTGCCTATGCAATCTATCATATGAACCGCGGTCAAATGCTGAGGAATTTTCTCGATGCTTTCTCGCTGGGCGATACTCAGGAAATGCTCGATTTCTGTATCCTTGTGGTTCTCATATACATGTAAAAAACGGATAAACTGGTCATAAAGCAACTGTTTTGTTTGATCTTTTGAAGTCATCCTTTGATCGCTCCTTATTTACTTGTAAACAAAAATATCGTCTTAATAATATAGTTTTTTTAAACAATCACTTATATTTTGTTTACTGGTGAACAATATAACATGAATGATAATGATTATCAACTAAAATCTCTGACATGACAATATCACGCTACAATCGCCGACGGAAACCTGCCTTAAACGGAATATCTTTTCAACCTGCCCATTTCCATCCTGGTCAACAAAAAACCCGCTAATCTTTTCTGATTAGCGGGTTTTAAAAATTCAATCTTGTCTATTCCATCAAATCGGTTACTGCACCTTTTGAAGCAGACGAAACTAATTTGGCATATTTGCCGAGTACACCGGATTTTACTTTCAGTGGAGGTTGTACCCACGCTTGCGCTCGAGCGGCCAACTCTTCTTCTGACACCTCAACCTTAATTTCCTGAATGTCACTGTTAATGGTAATCATATCTCCATTTTGGAGCAAAGAGATCGGCCCGCCTACTTGTGCTTCAGGTGATACATGACCGACTACAAATCCATGCGAACCACCAGAGAATCGACCATCTGTTATGAGAGCAACTTTCCCGCCGAGACCCTTTCCTACAATGAGTGCTGTAACGGAAAGCATTTCAGGCATACCTGGTCCACCCTTCGGACCACAATAGCGTATGACCAATACGTCCCCTTCCTGAATTTCATCGTTCATGATCGCTTCTGTCGCTTCATCTTCGCTATCGTATACCTTTGTCGGACCGGAAAATTGCTGTATCTTCATGCCTGACATTTTGGCAACAGCGCCTTCGGGAGCGAGATTTCCTCGAAGCACAACCAGAGGTCCATCTGGTTTAAGCGGATTATCTAGTGGACGTATGATCTCCTGATCATTCTGAAGTGGAGCAGCTTCCGCTAAATTCTCGGCCAACGTTTTACCAGTTACCGTGAGGCAATCCCCATGAAGTAATCCCTCAGCGAGCAATAGCTTCATTACCCCTGAAACGCCACCGATATCATTCAAATCCTGCATCACATATTGGCCACTTGGCTTCAGATCTGCCAGATGCGGAACACGCAAGCGAATGCGCTCAAAATCATCCAAGGTTAAATCAACTTCTACGGAGTGCGCAATAGCTAGCAGATGGAGAAATGCGTTGGTCGATCCCCCCAGAGCCATCACAACGGTGATCGCATTCTCAAATGCTTTCTTCGTCATAATGTCTCTTGGATAGATTTCCTGTTCAAGCAGTGAGATGACCTGTTTACCGGCTGCTTCGCATTCCTTTGCTTTATCTGCTGAGATCGCTGATGTCGAAGAAGAACCAGGCAAACACATCCCCATTGCTTCTGCAGCTGCGGCCATCGTATTAGCGGTATACATGCCCCCGCAAGCCCCTGGACCTGGGCAGACACTACATTCGACCTTATGCAGCTGTTCATCTGTTATTTTTCCATCTTGATATTGACCAACGGCTTCAAAAGCGGAAACGATATCCACTTTTTTACCATCAAGATTACCGGGTTGAATGGTTCCTCCATAGACATAAACGGAAGGAATGTTCATCCGTCCAATAGCCATCAAACATGCAGGCGTATTCTTGTCACAACCACCGATTGCAACAACGCCGTCAAAACGCTCCGCTCCGGTCACAATTTCAATCGAATCAGCGATAGCTTCCCGACTTGGCAGCGAGAACAACATCCCCCCATGCCCCATCGAAATCCCATCTGAAACGGTAATCGTATTAAAAATTAGTGGAGCACCGCCGTTATTACGTGCGCCCTGCTTAGCTTGCACCGCTAAGTCATTGATGTGCATATTACACGGTGTTACTTCACTCCACGTACTCGCTATTCCGATCATTGGCTTTTTAAAATCGTCATCTTGAAAACCAACTGCACGCAGCATCGCTCTGTTCGGTACCCGGTTAGCACCTTCACTGATTACCTTGCTTCGAATACGAAGATCTTTTTTATTTCCCATGTCCTTTTATCCCTCACTTCAAAGTATTTCGTTCAGTTCCTGCATCGGTCGAATAAAATTTTGTTTCATTAGCATGTGAGCATCCCCACTATTTTTGCCTTCAAAAGCTTTAATAATCAAATCATGCTCCTCGACTGAAGCAAGTGTAGCTGTAATGGGTTGTTTTAAAAACACATATTTAAATCTCCTAATGTGAATCTGAAGAGATGTATTAAATGTGGCCACATAAGGATTATCTGAGAGCTCCACAATATAATTATGAAATAGCTCATCCACCTCCATGGCCTGATAAACTTGGCCATTCTTAATGGAACTTTCAAATTCCAAATTGATGGATCTTAGTTTCTCGATTTGTTCTGGAACAATCATTTTGGCGGTAATTTCAGCAGCCAAGGCCTGAAGAGCAGCCATGGTTGAATACATCTTGAAAATATCATTTTTCTCAATATTCGTTACTTTTGTTTCTTTTCCTGGATGCATAGAAACCAGACCTTGAACTTCGAGTAACTGAAGTGCCTCCCGTATTGGTGTCCGGCTGACTCCAAGCGATTCAGCCATTTCCGCATCAATAAGCTTTTCACCTGGTTGCAGTGTTCCATCAATAATCCATCGCTGAATCTGAGAAAACGCTCTTTCTTTTGCGGACATACGGACGGGTAAGGCAAAATCTTTAGGAATTGGCATTGTTTTTCATCCTCATTACAATTATTGTTATATGCAATATATCGCATACAAGATCGAGATGCAATTATTATTTCATTGTTTACTCGCTCAATTAAGTTTATTCTGATAACTACCTGTTTTTATTGAGTGTTGGAGACAATTTTAATGTGATTCTGTTCTAATATAAAAACTCTTGTATCGAATAAAATAAAAAAGCCGCTAAAATAGCGACTTCAATCAGCACATGTTCTTGTCCCTCGACACTTCTGCTTGCACCTTAATTTTTCCAATATCAGATTCGTATGTGCCTGTTAGTAGAGCAAAAACAGCCAATCGCAATGATCAGCTGCTTTCTTGTTGTTTGAGCTACCGTTTCCCATTAGTTCAACAATATTTCTCCTTTAAAATCTGTACATACTTTACGTTAATTCCAGTGATTTTGGAAGTTGTTCCTATATCCATTCCCTCTTTGATGGCGTTACGGGCAATTTTTAAATTATATCTAATTTTTGAGATCTTATCCTTTAATAAAGTATCGTTAAAATCCAAATAGTCATCAGCAATCTCGCCATCTAAATTAAATTCAATGTCATAACTACCTATATCTTCTTCCAAATAAAATATATCGACTGAACAAAATATAACTGCTTCTGTGCCATTGAAAGAATACTTAAGATAAATTGAGCGTTCTTGAACACTTATATATTCTTCATACAGCTTACCTTGAAATGTGTTGTGATAATCGTCTTTTTCTTCTTCACGCCATTTTCCAAAGCAATCCCAAAAGCCATCTACAGTTCGTTTTATTGCATTATGTTTACTTTCCCAAGCAAGCAAAGTTTTTTTATCCATGAGTCATTTCCTTTACTTCTACTTTAAATATGCAACTCCATTGTAACATGCTTTTGAGTTATTCTGCCCGTTGGTTTAATGAATTGAAGGGCAAGTCGAATGACTAATTCATTAAGGAAGGAATTATTAAATCAATCTGCATTCCTCTAGATGCTTTTAACAAAATCACATCATTTTTCTTAATTTTTTGTTTTAATGTATTCGCCAAGATTATTTGATCTTTAAAAGTCATTACAGCCTCTAATGGATATCTTCTTTTTGCTTCTGATGCAATATGGCTGCTGAGATCACCACAAGTATAAATATAATTTATTTTATTCGGATCAAGATTTCTTCCAACCACTCGATGAAACTCTATTTCATCATCACCCAATTCTAGCATGTCACCAATTACTAAATGCTTTTCTCCATAACCCGTCAGTTCCTGAAAAGTCGTAATTGCTGCATTTACGGAATCCGGGCTAGCATTCCAAGCATCATTAATAATTGTAAATCCCAAGGGGGAATTCATTTTCTCAAATCTCATATTAGGTAATTTCAGTTGAGTAAACCCCTCATTTATTTCTGAAGAATTTAAACCCAATCTTAGAGCAATAGCAATTGCAGCAAGAGCATTATTAATATTATGCATACCAAGAAGTGGAAGGTAGTACATTTGATTTGCAACAGAGAATTGTGAACCATCGGAACAGGATATTGTATTTTCGGCGATCACATCATTAAAATCTCCCTGTCCAAAACTAATTGTTTCTATTGAGATATTTCTATTATTTAGTTCTTTATTTAATAATGGCTCGTCACCTTGGAAAACAAAGCACCCACCATTCTTTAGACCATTAATAATTTCTAATTTTGCTGCTGCTATTTGTTCTCGAGAGCCGAGACTAGATAGATGTGAAACCCCTATCATTGTAATCACGGCTATGTCTGGATGAGTAATTCGGGAGAGTTGCTCAATTTGACCTCTTTCAGTCATCCCCATCTCGATTACTGCAATTTCAGCATCTTTATCTATCCCTAAAATCGTTAAAGGAACACCGATTTGACTGTTTAAATTACCTTCTGTTTTATGAACTCGAAATTTTGTCTGTAAAACAGAATTTAGCATCTCTTTTGTGGTTGTTTTACCGTTGCTTCCCGTAATACCAATAACTTTAATTTGTAACTCTCGTCGGTATTCTGTCGCCAATTTTTGTAAAGCTTCTAAGCAGTCATCCACATAGATTAACGGAACATGATCTGGTGGATTGGGGCGATCCTTCTGCCAGAAAGAAGCAATCGCACCTTTGGATATTGCATCACTTACATAATCATGTCCATCTAAATCTCTTATGATTGGAACAAATAAATTCCCTGGCTTTATAGTCCTGGAGTCAATAGACACACCAAGAATTATGAGATCCTCAAACCCTAACGATAACCCACTACCTGCTGACATTCGTTCAATAACTTTGAGTTCATGATTAATCATCATTGCACCCCCCCATCGAATTAATTTTTTGGAGCTTATAACTCAATCTTTCTATGATAATGACACGGATGAAAAGAAATCTAAATATCCAACACGAATGATTTTTCTTTAAAGGGTGGTTCTCACACAAATTAAAAACTGATTATAATTTCATTTTTCTTTATCTGATAAGCCACAGACCACGGAAATGTCTGGGCTGGAGGATGAAAAAAGAAGCTGCAACAAAAGGTCCGGGGTAACGCCAAACCTCTTATACAGCTTCTTTTGTATTTCTACTCGCTTTGCAGAGCGGATTCAACATAACTTTAAGCTTTGCGAAGCATTTGTCTCTCGCTTAGCTGTGACAGCATATCCTTTGTCATGGCCTTCAAGTCGTAGCGGGCATGAAATCCCCATTCTGTTTTTGCTGCCGTCGCGTCAATAGAATGCGGCCAGCTATCTGCAATTGCCTGTCTCTTCGGGTCAACATCATATTCGAGGATAAAGCCGGGAATCTCTTCCCGAATCGCTGCAGCGATCGCCTCTGGATCTACACTCATTGCGGTGACATTAAATGAGTTTCGGTGTATCAACCGTGATGAATCCGCTTCCATTAAATCGATGATAGCGTTCAGGGCATCCGGCATATACATCATGTCCATGTTCGAGTCCTTGGCGATATAGGATGTATATCGGCCAATCGTCACGGCTGCGTAGTAAATTTCCACCGCGTAATCCGTCGTTCCTCCGCCGGGAGGCGTCATATAAGATATCAAACCCGGGAATCGCAGCCCTCTAGTATCCACGCCGTATTTGTGAAAATAATAATCACAAAGCAGTTCGCCGGACACCTTATTTACGCCGTACATCGTATTGGGCCTCTGGATCGTATCCTGTGGGGTATTGTCTTTCGGAGTCGAAGGGCCAAAAGCTCCAATGGAGCTTGGAGTGAAAAATTGGCAGCCGAGCTCCCTGGATATTTCAAGTGCATTCATCAATCCGCCCATATTCAAGTTCCAGGCAAGCAGCGGTTTCTCCTCTGCGGTAGCCGACAGCAGCGCAGCTAAATGAATGACGGTATCCACTTCGTATCGCTTGGCGATTTCGAACATCGCTTTAGCATTCGTCACGTCCAGCAGCTCGAATGGCCCGGATCGGGTAATTTCGTGAGATGATGACCTGAGATCCGTAGCAACGACGTGATCCGCACCATAAATTTCACGTAATTTAACAACTAACTCAGAACCGATTTGGCCCAGTGCTCCGGTCACCAAAATCTTGTTCATAAGACATTCCTCCCGAAATAGAGACTCCCGCGAATGCAGCTAAATCAGCTTCATTTCCTTGCCAACTTTCTCATAAACCGAGATCACCTGACCCAGCATCTCCTTGGTATGGGCAGCTGTCGGCATGTTGCGTATTCTTCCGGTTCCTTTCGGGACCGTCGGAAACAGGATTGCCTTGGCATAAACGCCTTCTTCATAGAGACGTTTACTGAACTGTTGGGTGGTTACTTCATCGCCAATAATACAAGGGGTTATCGGGGTTTCACTTTGGCCTACATCATATCCAAGCCGGCTCAAGCCATTTTTCAAATGATTGCCGTTCTCCCACAGCTTCTCAATCAGTTCTTTGTCATTCATCAAAATGTCGACAGAAGCGCTACAAGAAGCAATTGCAGCTGGAGGTAGCGATGTCGAGAACAAAAATGGACGGCTTCTTAGCTTCAACCATTCAATGAGTTGTTTTTTACCCGCGACATAACCGCCGACAACACCGATCGCCTTGGAAAGAGTACCAATTTGAAAGTCAATACGGTCGGACAATCCAAAATGCTTCACGGTTCCCGCACCTGCTCCGAGAACGCCCGAACCGTGTGCATCATCCACATAAGTAATCAGATCGAATTCTTCTGCTATTTTCACGATTTCGGGCAGCTTTGCTATATCACCATCCATGGAGAAAACCCCGTCGGTGATGACCATAATTTTATGGTACTGACCGGATTCCTTGGCCTCTTTCGCCTGCTGTCTTAAATCATTCATATCCGAATGTTTAAAGCGAATCACCTTGGCCCTCGACAGGCGGCAGCCATCAATAATGGAAGCATGGTTCAGCTCATCTGATAAAATAGCATCATGCTGGTCCATTACCGCGGATATAGCAGCCATATTGCAGTTAAATCCCGATTGATACACGATAACGGCTTCCGTTTTTTTGAAACGGGCAAGTTTTTCTTCAAGCTCAACATGAAGATCCATCGTACCATTAATTGTCCTCACAGCCCCTGCGCCTGCCCCGTATGTCTGCGCCGCCTTAACTGAAGCATCAATCAGGCGGTGATCTGTTGCCAGTCCCAAATAGTTATTAGAAGACAAATTGATTAGGGACTTTCCGTCGATACGAATAACAGGACCATTTGCACCCTGCAGTGTATCAATGACGTTATATAGACCTTTAGTCTTCAGATTTTCAATATTTGAACTCAAAAATTGATCCAATGCTTTACTTGACATTTTATTCCCTCCTTGATATACGTTTGTCCTTGTACAGGAGACGTATGATTTTCCGAAAAAAACCTTGTTATAGAAGGAGTTATGCTGATTTCAATGTAGCATCTTTTTTATTTTTTGTACACATGTGGCGGACAAAAAACAAAAATATCCGCAAATAAACATAGCGATTGCTTCCCCATTCCCGGAAGCAATCGCTGACTATATAGTTTAGCTGAATAGTCAGCGATAAGAACTTCACCTTCATCAGCTAAAGCTATCTGATATATTGAGAGATTAGCTAAGTATCTAGATTAATATATGAACTTGCATTTATAAACCGATCGGTTTATACTGATACAAACGGTATAGAAAGTGAGGCGATTCATGAACAAGTCCCCACTCATGTTTCTGAGCCAAATAGCTTTTGTATAAACAAAAATATAACAACTGATGGAGGTATTTTCCATGGCTAAAGTAAACGTAGGCGCTGAGAATGACCAACCAATTGAACTGTATTATGAAGATCATGGTGCGGGAAAACCAATTATTCTGATTCATGGCTGGCCTTTGAGTGGACGATCTTGGGAGAAGCAAGTTCCTGCTTTAATTGAAGCGGGCTACCGAGTTATTACATATGACCGTCGTGGATTCGGTCAGTCTTCTCAACCTTGGGATGGTTATGACTATGATTCCTTTGCTTCGGATTTGCATAAATTGATTTTGCACCTTGATCTGCGTGATGCCACATTAGTCGGATTCTCCATGGGTGGCGGCGAAGTTGCACGTTATGTCGGAACCTATGGAACAGAACGCGTTTCTAGAGCCGTATTTGCGGGAGCGGTTCCTCCCTATCTCTATATCACTGAAGACAATCCTCAAGGAGGATTGGATGATGCAACGATTGCAGAATTTCAAAACGGGGTAAAAGCGGATCGGCTAGCATTTCTGGATGGTTTTACAAGCAACTTTTTCGCTGCTGGAGACCGTAAAGACCTTGTGAGCGAACCATTCCGTATCTATAACCGTGATATTGCAGCTCTGGCTTCACCCAAAGGCACATTGGATTGTATTGCTGCCTTTGCCCTTACGGATTTTCGTCAGGATCTGGAGAAGTTCAACATTCCGACACTGGTTATCCATGGCGATTCAGATGCCATCGTGCCTTTGAAGGTGAGTGGACAACGTACTCATGAATCCATCCCTGGCAGCCGTCTGGTTGTTGTCGAAGGTGGACCACACGGATTTAATGCGACCCATTCTGATCAATTTAATGCAGCATTGATCGAATTTTTGCAGGGTTAAATTTGATTCGACTTATGATTTTTTAGCAAAAAGAACAAAATGAGGTGAAAAGTAGAACGCCTCTCATAGAGGAGCGCGTTCTGCTTTTTCATTATTTCATAGGTTATGCATAAAGAATGTACCCCCTCTTGGTCATTGGTAATACACAACAAGAGCCACTATGCTTAGGATTCATAAGCTTGATGGCTTCTTGGTGCACTATGAATTTGTATCCATTCTAGATTGGTATTGAATTTGGGATGTAAACTTGCATTTATAAACCGATCGGTTTATACTGACACAAACAGTTTAGAAAGCGAGGGAAAATTAATGATTAATTTAACACCCCCATTCACTCGTGAGACAGCAATCCAAAAAACTCGTATGGCAGAAGACAGCTGGAATAGCCGGGACCCTCAGCGCGTCTCACTTGTGTATACTGAGGATTGCTATTGGAGAAATCGGAGCGAATTTATAACAGGCCGCCAAGAAATTGTCTCTTTATTAACTAGAAAATGGGCCAAAGAACTGGACTACCGCCTGATCAAGGAACTTTGGTCATTTACGGATAACCGTATTGCAGTTAGATTCGCATATGAATGGCGTGATGATAGTGGCAATTGGTTCAGATCGTATGGAAACGAGAATTGGGAATTCGCTAACGACGGCTTGATGCAGCGTAGATTTGCTTCGATTAATGACATGCCGATTAAGGAAGAGGAACGGAAATTTCATTGGCCTCTCGGCACGCGCCCCGCTGAACACCCAAGTCTAAGTGAGTTAAACTTATGACTCGTACTGTGTTTGAAAAGTCTGACGTCATCCCTCTCGTTGCCGAGGTATTTCGTGAATTAGGTTATGAGGGCGCTTCGTTGAGTAAAATTACAGCCCGTACCCGTCTATCTAAAGGAAGCTTGTATTATTTCTTTCCTGGTGGAAAAGATGAGATGGCTGCAGAAATTCTTGCACATATTGATCAATGGTTTATCAAAAACATTTTTGAACCGCTTGAAAAGAATGAACCCCTGGCAGCCATTGATCATATGTGGCAAGAGGTCGATACTTATTTTCAATCTGGTCGGCGTATATGCCTTATTGGTGCATTCGCTTTGGACGAAACAAGGGATCGATTCGCTGCTGTAATCCGGCAATATTTTATAAGATGGATTGAAGCCTTAAGCGCGGCACTAGTTCAAACAGGTATCTCTAAAGAGACTGCTGACCAAATTTCAGAGGAAACAATTTCTAGTATTCAAGGGGGGTTAACACTGAGTAGAGCACTTAATGATGAATCCTTTTTTGAACGTACGTTGGCAAATCTGTCACAACGAGTCTCAGCTTATGTTTCTCAAGGCAACTCTGGTCACTGACACAAAATTGTTTTTTAGTAAAACTGGCGGAATTTCTTTACCCAAAAAACAAGTGATTTTTTCTTGACGATTTCATTAGCGGCTTTATGGGAGGTCAATATCATGAGCAATTTTGTCGCAGATCAATTGGGATTTGTTCGCCGTCAGGCAGTTGATTATGTGAGGAATATAAATGACTCTGCCTCGGAAATAATTCCAACAGGTTTGAAAAACAATATAAAATGGAATCTAGGCCACATGTATGTTATACATGAGAAGTTCGCTTTCCAACTTACTGGGGAAGAAACCAAATATCCTGCTAGTTTTAGTAAGTTGTTTGATTCAGGAACTAAACCGTCTGACTGGACTACAGAGTCTCCACCGTTGTCTCAAATAATCGACTTGTTAATTGAACAAATTGAAAGGGTTGAATCAGTACTTTCAAGCAAATTGAAAGAAGAAATCAATCCTCATTACAAGTCTTCTACAGGACTTAACTTTACAAATGTAGAACAATTACTCGGTTTTCTGATTTACCATGAAGCAATGCACTTTGCTACAATTAAAAATATCAAGAGCATTATTGACAGTTAGATAATGTCTTTTCACTAAAACGAACAAACCGACCTTAAATCCTGCTAAAATTGGAATAAGGTCGGTTTGTTTTTTTATAACTTCATAAAAATCTTATATAGGATTTACGGGTTTGCTTTTAGCCACCACGAAATAGTAAGACAATTTTGTTAGTTAGATTAAGTCAAAATGTTCTGTCAAAATCTTCACTACAACCTGCTTAAAAACGTTTAAATCACACGCAGAGTTGTTTGCCTTTTCCTTAGCTATGTTTATGTTGTTATAAATCTCCTCTTCCAATTCTCTTCTTGCCTTAAGAACCTGAAGGGTTCCTTCTAACCCAAAAATCTCGGTGCCACTTATCATCTCCCATTATTCTATCAACAATATGATGAGTACCCCAAGCAGCCGCCATTTCTAATCCCTCACAGCAGTCGTTGAGAATCGTCCTTTTCTGGATGAAAATGAGGCCTGGCCCCCAGTCACTTATATGATCGTAGATTGTCTTTTTCATGGTTTTCCAAACTCCTCATTACGTTTTACGTATTATGAGTAAAATCTCCTTTTTTAGGAGAAGCGCCTTACCTCATATGTCTTTTATACTCCTCTGTATCCATAATCATCAATAAAATTATATCCACTTGATATCGGTAAATGGACTAAGTTCTTGTCCCGAGCTAAGGACAAAGACTTGGTTCGATAAAAAAAGTCCCCAATATAACGACTTGAATGGGACTATGTTCTTGTTTCTTGACACTAACAACCGATAATAAATCAAAAAGTTTATGTAGTTACCTTCTTTTTACATAGCTTGCCCATTAAGAAAGCAGCCGATCACGTTGATCAGCTGCTTTCTTCGTTTTATTGATCTAACTGTGGAATATCACTTCCCATGTTCACACCTTCTGGCTACTTACCTGCTTAAGGTGGATGACAAGATATGATAAAAACGTTCCTTATCTACTTCTCGAGTAATTTCCACGTTTCCATCCCGAGCTGCTCTAAAAGAAGTACCTCCCATAAACATTTCCTCATCGGTTTCAACGCGGACAAAGCCTCTTTCAAATTGACAAACATCAGGATAAAATATACAAACAGCTGCCAATGGGTCATGTAATGTCAACTTATTCGAACTTTCAAGCCAAGAATCACCAAAATCAAGTACCGATTTCATTAAATCGGATTCCGCAAGAAAAAGTTCTCCCGCCTTGGCTGCATCTAAGGTCAATCTCTCTGTAATTTCAAGTGTAATGGCTCGGTTGATCGCCACATTGGAAGCAAAAACAATTTTGGATGCAAGCGGATCAGCCCATGAGTTCCAATTGTAGTAGGCTTCCGGCAATTCCTCTTGACCAAAATATCCATTCATTATATAAAGTCCTTTTAACAGGGACGGAGCGTCGGAATAGGTGTTAAACAGCGTTGCAATATTGGTCATGTTTCCAATGCCAAGTAACACAATCTCATGGGGATTAGTCCGGATCATCTCATACATAAATGCGGGTGCATCCGATTTCTCATATTTCTCATGTTCCCAGTTTGGCAATGCTCTTGCCCCGTCCGGTGTTGGATATACAGGGACAGGCTGCAGTGTTGAATCCAACCCTGCAATAATTGGAATATTCCTCTTAACCGTTTTACATATCGCACTGGCAACGGCCGCCCGCTTCTCAGGTTCTCCACACACCGTTGTAATGCCAACTAAGTCGCACTGTGGCTCTTTTAATAAATATGCTAGACAAATTGCATCGTCAATATCTCCGCCAATATCTGTATCAAGCAGTACTTTTTTCATGTATTGAACCTCCTGTACTAAAAATTAAGTATTCAAGAGTACATTACAAATCCCCATTATAGACGGTTTAGAGACGGTATTCGTTGTCGAATAATTAAAGTGTCTGTTTGGATACCGTCTCGAAATATTCTACAACAACCTCACGGAATTCGAGAGCAGCCTGCGAAATGTAGCGACTCCTGTGCCATAACAATGCGATCTCCCGTACCAATGCATGATTCTCTACTTTGAGATATTTGATATGTTCCCAAGAATGCCTTGCAGTACTTGGTATAAAGGCTATGCCAATCCCCGCTTCCACTAGAGAACTTAGCCTTGCAGGTTCATCACCTTCATACACATATGTAGGTATAAATCCAGCCGATTGGCATATCGAATCCACCAGATCACGAGTACCGTAGCCTCTTTTTACACCAACAAAGCATTCATCCCTTAGCTCAGTCAAAGATATGCTGTTTCGGTCAGCAAGCCGGTGCTCTTTGGGAACAGCTACAAGAATCGGGTCGATGAACATGATTTGAGTTTCAATGTCTTCCCCTTGTATAGCAGGTGAGGACAAGCAAAAATCAACCTCTCCTCTATGAAGAAGCGTAGCCATTTCCTGCGTGGTGAGCATTTGCACATGAAATAAGATATCGGGTCGCTTGTTCCGAAACTCTCGAAGGATCTGAGGCAATGTGCTTGCGGTGGTCACCGCCAATTCGAGTATGTCATGTTCTGGGCTGGATAAATCACGAATCTCCTGCCTCCCCTGTTCCAATTCAAATAACGCCCTCTCTGCACGGCGATAGAATCTGCTTCCATACTCATTCAATCGCAGTTTCCTTCCTATTCGATCGAATAATGGGACTCCCAAATCCTCCTCCAAGCGCCCGATCGTTTTGCTTAGTGATGATTGGGTGACATGCAGACTTCGTGCTGCTTCCGTCATATGTTCCAAACGAGCTACCTCGAGAAAATATTTCAGTTGAAGAAGTTCCATTCTAGACCCTCCGTTCATTCCTTTGAATCAATGAAATCATAACATAAAATGCATTGGAATAAATAAATGATTTCAAGTACGATGATGACACTAATATACAGAGTGAGGGATTGCAATGAGTATTCGCAGTAGGTGGTTGATGATTTCCGTTGGACTAGGGATTCTATTAAATCCATTGAATTCTTCAATGGTTTCAGTTGCTATTCCAAGGCTGCAAAATGTGTTCCATCTCGACTTTACAATGGTATCCTGGATTATTTTTGCTTTCTACATTGCGAGTGCTATCGCTCAACCGATCATGGGAAAAGCCAGCGATTTATTCGGTAGGAGGAGGATATTTCTTAGCGGGCTTGTTGTATCCTTCGTTGCATCATTATTAGCTCCACTATCCCCGAACTTTGGATGGCTCATCGTGTTCCGCATTGTGCAATCCATCGGAACAAGCATGATGGTTGCGGTTGGAATGGCCATTGTGCGAATTCATATTACGGAGAAACAAGCAACTGCGCTGTCTATTTTGTCGATATTCCTATCCGGAGCGGCAGCGATTGGCCCCTTTATTGGCGGGGTCATCATTCACTGGTGGGGCTGGCCTGCTATCTTTTTGGTTAATATTCCTTTCGTGGTGACAAGCTTTTTATTAGCTTGGAGGCATATTCCTAAGGATGTTCCGTCTACGACATCCGTTGCTCGCAACATGTCCTTTCGCAAATGGCTTGATTGGATTGATGCGCCAGGGGTACTGCTATTCACCGTGGGTCTGGTTGCTTTGCTCTTTGGATTGTTGTCCACGAAATCATCTGGTCAAATTTCATTGAGTAACGTTATTGTCGGGCTGATCGGCTTCGTTGGACTGGGAGCTTTCGTCCGACATGAGTTAAAAGCGAAGACGCCCTTTATTCCTTTACGCACATTCGCTAAATATCCTGCAATGACTTGGATCAATGTCGAATTCATGGTCATTAACTTGCTTTTTTACTCTCTCTTTTTCGGGCTTCCGTCCTATTTGCAAATCGTACGTCATGTGAGCGAGTTCCATACAGGGATGCTCATGCTAAGCTTAGGCCTGTGCTCGCTCGTTGCTTCTCCAATGGCAGGGCGATGGATCGATAAATCAGGACCTCGTCCAGCATTGCTTATGTCCGGATTGCTGATGACATTTGGGTCCGTGTGGATCGTGACACTTGATCAGACTTCACCGGTTATCAGTGTGTGTCTCGCTTTAGCTGCATTCGGTATTAGCAATGGCTTAAACAGTGTCGCTATGCAAGCGGCCTTATTCAGGAGTTCACCAAAAGAAATGATAGGTGTAGCATCTGGAATATTCAATACCTCAAGATACCTGGGAACCATTCTCTCTTCTTTGCTGATTAGCAGTGTAATGGGAGGTAACTTCAGCTTCGAAGGATTTCGAGTACTTGGAATTATCCTCACGTTAATTGCATTGTCATTGGTATTCATACATTGGCGGCACAAGGAATCAGGAAAGTTGCATGAGATCTAGTTATCTGCCAGATGTAAATTATCCTTCGTTACCTCAACAGAAAGCGGTAGCTGATCGTGAAAATCGGCTACCGTAATATCATGTTGAGCTGACGCTTCTTCCAGATACCGTCAATATACGAATCGCTAGCGAAATAAGAGAAAGTAACACAAATTTATTTTACACAGATTACTCGTCCTTTTGTCATTTGCACTAATTCTTCGGGTGTTAATTGAAACACTGCTCTTGGATGTCCGGCAGCAGCCCATATCTCTCTAAATTGTAACAAGTCTTCATCAATAAGAGTGATGATGGACTCTATATGTCCTAAAGGTGGCACGCCTCCAATAACAAACCCTGTGTGTTCACGTACAAAATCAGCGTCAGCTTTTCCTATACTGTCATTCAGATGGGTTTTAATTTGTTTTTCATTAATTCGATTTACTCCACTGGCTATAACCAATAAGGGTTTATCGTTATTTTTGAGTCGAAAGATAATTGACTTAGCTATATGTGCAACATCGCAACCGATCGTATCGGCAGCTTCCTGTGCAGTTCGTGTACTGTCAGGTAGTTCTATAACTTTATTTGCATAACCCAACTCTATTAGTTTGTTTTGAACTTGTTGTGCACTATCTTTAAGTTGACTTGTCAACGTATATCCCTCCTTAATGATTACAGGCAATTAAGATTCCGCATAATACATAACAACCTGTATCGTTACATCTTCGTCCGAATTATTGATATAACGGTGTTCAACATTGCCTGCAAATCTTATAGCCTGTCCTTCTTGTAAGGCGTATATTTCATCCTTAATCTGTAGATTAAACACTCCTGAGGTAACCGTGATGTACTCTTGAACCCCATCATTGTGTGGGAGTGAAACATAGTTACAAGTAGGACTAAGAATAATCGTAAACATTTCAATACGTGTTTGGGGGTCAAACGGAAACAGTAAGTATACTCTGCAATTTCTATTGTCTTCTGTTAAATCTGGAATTTCTTTTCGAGTTGCAATGGATACTACTGCATCATCCTCTTTAAGTAGAGATGAAAACGAAATATTAAGTCCCGTAGCAATTTTCCACACGGTTGTCACTGTAGGCTGCGTTTCTCCTCGCTCAATTTGATGAAGCATACCTTTACTAACCTTTGTTAAATCAGCAAGCTTATCTAAGCTTAACTGCCTATGTTTTCTAATACGATGCAGGTTGTTTCCTATCCTGATGTGTATAGCATTCAAGAAGTAACACCTCCTTTCGTTCATTATATTCTACAAATATACCATTATACAAAACAATTCACAAACATTGGTACGCCTGCTGTTAATACCCCAATCGAATCGTTTCATTCCACGCTACAGTCCAAAACATTCTATCTCGAAGGATTAACCTGCACAACGATGGTTATCGTTGAACAGACCGTTCAAGACTACATTTCACGGCTATAATTCAATTTGTATTCAAACGAAACTAAATAACCAGTCGCCGATTGATTACCGACGACTAGCCGCTTAACTTGAAAGGTGTTTTGATCCCTGTCTCACGAATGGGGTTCAATCCAAATTGCTCTTAGTTCTTTTAAGACTATTTGAATAGAGACCCTAACCCTGTATTTTTTTCTTTCGTGTTAAAGATTTATACAAGATATATGCAATCATTAGAAGAATAGCTCCCCATAAAATTGGCTGAGTATAAGGGGCAGCC
Source organism: Paenibacillus sp. TC-CSREp1 (assembly GCF_050171015.1). Lineage (NCBI taxonomy): Bacteria > Bacillati > Bacillota > Bacilli > Caryophanales > Paenibacillaceae > Paenibacillus > Paenibacillus sp. TC-CSREp1. Next base: position 21,406 of record NZ_JBNOKM010000025.1, read on the forward strand.
TTTTCATAGATGTTCTGCCAATTCTCACCTAAACTTTTACCCAGCGAAATAAATAAAATGGCCCATAATACGGAGGCAAGTCCAGAATAAGACAAAAATTTGACCATATTCATGTTGGATATGCCTGCCGGAATTGAGATTGCTTGACGGACAACCGGAATAAAGCGTGAGGTGAATACGACACCTGCACCATATTTTTGAAACCAACGTTCAGTTACATCAACATGTTTTGATTTGATATGAAGATACTTTCCATACTTATCTATAAAAGCCCTTCCTCCATATAAACCTATTACATAAAGAATAATCTGTTGGAAAAGACAACCGATGGTTCCGAAAACAACTGCTTCTATTAGATTGATTTGTCCTTGATAAACTAAATAGCCAGCATAAGCTAATACAATTTCACTCGGGATAACCTCAAGAGCTAGCCCCAATAATATTCCCCAATATCCCATCCCTGTGATTGTTTCCAATATTCGATGAATGATTTCACCCAATGTATTCCGCCCTTTTCTTATAATTTAATTTGTTGTTTTTTGTGGTTGTATCTTTTATTCAGATAACAACTAAACTATATTGTATCGGTTCACCGGGGCGGATGGATTGCAATCCCTGGTAATGTATTAGCTCCAGCAATAATAATCGAAGCCCAGATGAGACGAGAACAGGCTCATCCGATACACCTTAATTTTGCTGATCAGAAGTTGCTGTAATCATCTTCGTCCCAGGTTACTTACCTGATTGAATTTGTCCTTTCTTGGTCACGTTCCGGGGCAATATCTTCGATTCGTATTTTTCATACCACCCGAGACCTGCTTTAAACGAACGGGAAATGAACGAGAAATGCTCCGCAAGGCGGTGCACCCCTGCTGCAACTATGATACCGATCAGTGCCCCACCCAATACGTCGAACGGATAATGTACGCCTGTCCATACCCTGGAGAAAGCAATAGCAGCAGACAAGAGCAGCCAGATTATTCCTTCTTTACGGCGATATATAACGAAAGATGTGGCGATGGCAAAAGCTCCGATGGAGTGATCGCTTGGAAACGACGCGTTGGCTGGATGCGGTATCAACTGCAGCACCGTATAGGATACAAAAGGTCGATCCCGGTAAAATAGATGGCCTATCACCCAGCTGATCCCAAGCCCGATGAAAACGGAAACGACAGACTCAGCTACCATTTTTCGATTGCTTTCCTTACGACTAAACCAATAGACCAATAGACCCACAAAAAATAAATAGAAAGCATATTCCGCCAAAAAACGCATAATAGCATTCAAGGAGGGAGCAGCTTTCCCCCACGCATTAATGAAATGAAAAAGCTCATAATCGATTTGACCGATACTCATTTCTCATACTCCTTCGTCTTATTCTGATCTGTTAATGATAACGATCGATGAAAATAAGCTTAACGAAAGATAATGAAAATTTAATGAGAATTAGCCTTTCGATTACATCATTAATTATGGTACCGTCGGGAAAGACAAGATTACGCAGGTTCCTTCGTCTTCTACGCTGATGAGAGAAATTTCGCCCTGATAGTGCTGAATGAGATTTTTGGCGATCGCCAGACCCAGACCCGTTCCTCCAATTTCTCTGCTGCGGGCCCGGTCTACACGGTAAAATCGGTCGAAAACATGCTGGATTTCAGCCGTCGGTATGCCGATTCCATGATCCTGAATGGATATGCGCAACTGTTTTTTTTCTTCATAGCTGCGAATGTCGATTTCTTTATGATCCCCTGAATACTTGACCGCATTTTCAATGACGATAAACAGCATTTGTTCGAGGTGAAGTGGATTGATCTTCACCATTTTGCCGCTCTTCTCCCCTTTCATACGGAAAGTGAATTCCGGATACAGATCTTTCATCCTACGGAGAGTTTTGGTCAGAAACGGTTCAATCCGAATTTGTTCAATATGATTGGTCAAAGTCGAGGACTCAGCCCGCGACAGCGCCAGGAGCCCTTGAACGAGCCCTTTCAGTCTTCGGACTTCCTGAAGCGACGCCTCCAGCGACTCCTCCAGGACAGCCTGATCTCTTTTTCCCCACCTGTCCAGCAAGTTCAAGTGGCCTTCCAGAATGGTGATGGGCGTGCGCAGTTCATGCGAAGCATCGTCCACGAACTGCTTTTGCTGGCGGAAGGACACTTCCAGTTGGTCCATCAGCTCATTGAACAGGCTCGCCAGCTGCGATAGCTCATCCCCGTTTTCGATATTTGCGACGCGTTCCTGAAGCCCGTTTCGCTTCACATTTTGAATGGTGATGGCAAGCGCCTTAACCGGCCGTAAAAACTGCTTGGCGATCGCCCAGCCGCTGGTAGCGCTAATGCATACGGCCAAAAAGCCTCCGATGACCATGACCCACAGCAGCGTATCGTTAAAATGGTCGAAGGTCTCGAGATTCGTTGCAATTTCAATCGTTCCAGCTTCGTTGTTGATCATAAGAGAAGCCCGGTATACGAGAATATGGTCCTCCTCATGCCATACATCCTGCAAGGAGTTAATCGTGCTCGGAAGCGGTTGGACCCAAAGTGGATTAAAATGGTCCGCAGCCAGCAGCAGCTCCATCCCATTTTTATCAATTAGGCGAATCATTTGATTTTTTCCTAGAACATTTCGCATAAAGGAGTTTGTTTCCGGTGAATGCAGCAATTCCCCGTTAGTCGGTTGATCCTCTAAATAACCCTGAACCTGTGACATCATGACATGAAGCGCGTCCCGCTCTTGGTTCAGCATCCAGTGCTTCAATACCAGGTACTGGGCAAAGTTGTACGTGGCGAACAGCAGAAAAATGAGCATCGTTGCGCCGATCGTCAGCTTCCATATAACAGGCAGCCGTTTGAGCCAATCCGTTATCCGTTTCATGGCCGCATCACGTATCCCATTCCGCGCACGGTCTGGATGACGCTTTCTTCTCCGGGAACATCCAGCTTATTCCGCAAATACCGAATGTACACATCGACCACATTCGTTTCTACCAACGAATCGTAGCCCCATACCAAGTCGAGCAGCATATCTCTCGTTTGGACAAGGTTTGGATGCTTCATAAATATGGCCAACAGGTCGAATTCACGCTTGGTCAGTTCAACAGGGTTACCGCCACGGGTAACAACTCTCGCATCCAGGTCCACAATGATGTCCCTGAATGTCAGTATTACCCGATTCTGCTGATCCCGCAGCTCGATCCTGCGGAAAATCGCGCGCATGCGGGCAAGAAGCTCCTCGATGTCAAATGGCTTGGCGATATAATCATCTGCACCGCTGTCGAGGCCTTGCACCCGGTCCTCCAGTCCATCTCTGGCCGTGAGCATGATCACAGGAGTGCTTTTCACATTCCGGAGCCTGCGGCATACCTCTACCCCATCCAAATGTGGCAGCATAATATCCAGCAGGATCAGATCCCATTCCTCCTTCAAGGCTAGTTGAAGTCCGCTGGTTCCATCATGGGCAGCACGTACAAAGAATTGCTCATGCTCAAGTTCCAGCTGGATAAAACGCACAAGGTTTTTTTCGTCTTCTATAATAAGTATTCTTTTCATTGATATCTCCTCCAGGTTACAGCTCTGAGACAAGTATATTTAAATATCATGAGAAATCGATGAGAATACAAGTACTGATGCTGCTAATCCTTACTATTTGGTCATCCCCTGAAATTATAAACCAATGATAATCCTTTATCACATTTTCTATACTTTCTTATATCTTCAAAAAGGCAGAGTAATTAAAAAATGATGAGAAATGCCAATACTCCATGGAGGAGATTTTATCCATCGCTTACTGTACAGCTTCGGTTGAGATAGGTCATTTTCACAGAAAATTCTCATTTTATGCTGTTACACTCATGGACAAAACCGAATCAACATGGGCAGTAATAGCAGCAGAGACAGGTTGTTTCTATGACGATAAAGGAGGAAGCAAATGGAACAGTATACGCATAATTAGGAGGGTCTGGCTCAGCAGTCGGATAAGTATGTGCCGTTGGATCTATGGGCTGTCCATCGTATGCATTAAGTTGTGGGAGACCACTTTAAAGAAAGGAATTTATATATGCAGGAAAACCAAAATAAAATGATAATTTTACTTAACAAAGTGCCACAAGTGACGATTTTCTTTTGGATCATCAAAATTTTATGTACAACCGTTGGTGAAACATTTGCTGACTTCATCAATTTCAACGTTGGACTTGGTTTAACTATGACTACCATTATTATGGGAGTTTCGTTTTTTATTGCACTATTTTTTCAACTTAAATCAAACAAATATGTTCCAGCCATTTACTGGGCAACCGTTGTTCTTATAAGTGTATTTGGAACACTGGTAACGGATAATTTGACAGATAATATGAGCGTACCACTTGAGGTTAGTACAGCTGTATTCTCGGTGCTGCTAGGACTCACTTTTCTATTTTGGTATCTTAGTGAAAAAACACTATCGATCCACTCAATTTTGACTAAAAAAAGAGAAGTTTTTTACTGGCTTACAATCCTTTTCACCTTTGCAGTTGGAACAGCAGTCGGCGATTTATATTCAGAACAACTTGGTTTTGGATATCTTAACACAGGAATAGGCGTTGTTTTTATTATTGCTCTTGTGTTCTTAGCTTATAAATTTTTGAAACTTGACGGGGTATTAGCTTTCTGGATTGCATATATTTTAACTCGTCCGCTTGGAGCGTCACTTGGAGATTACCTATCTCAATCAAAAGTAAATGGCGGATTAGGACTAGGGACAACCGTTACGAGTGTCATTTTTCTGATCTCTATTTTAGCGATCGTCATTTTCCTTGCCGTTTCAAAAATTGATACAATTACTAATAGTGATATAGCGGAAACAAACCAAAGTAGTGAAAATAAGAAACATGTGCTGATACAAACAATTGTTGTACTCGTAATTTTCTTAGTTGTTGGTATAGAGGGTTATAACTGGCGCAGTAATTATATTGCATCACAAGGTGCTGCTGATCAAGCTACATTAGGAGGTCAATTAAACGATTTTGTTAAAATTGAAAATGATATGCTAAACGCTGTAAATAAAACCGAATTTGCTACAGCAAAAAAAGTCGCTGATAATTTGGAGCATCAATGGGATACACAAGAACCTAAGCTTCGAAAAATGGATAGCACTACATGGACAAAAATTGATGGAACAATTGACTCTGTTCTAGCAGCGGTTCGTTCTTCAAACCCTGATGTTATTCAAAGCAAAACAGTTCTTACTAATTCACTTATTGTCATAAAAGATGCAAATAAATAAAAGGGGGCCGATCTCCTTGATCTTGCCGACAACCTCAATGTTCTTCCGGAAGTTTTCTCCTTGGAACCGAGGCATCCATCTGCGAAGATCGTCGGTCGCCAGATCCTCGAAAGTGCGAAGCTCGCCGGAGAAAAAGCCGCTGCTCAGTGGACTGCAGGCCACATGGGTAATCCTCAGCTCTCTTACGGTAGGAAGTATCTCCTCTTCGCTGTCACGGCTCCAGAGCGAATACTCACTCTCTAGCACGGAAATTGGATACACAGCATGAGCGCGGCGAATGGTGGAAGCGGAAGCCTCGGACAGGCCGAGCGCCCGAACTTTGTCTGCCATGACCAAGTCTGCCATTGCTCCGTCCGTCCGCCTATTGGATTTGTGGATCGACACGGTGTTGGTAGTATATCGATGTAATCCGTATTCAAACAACGAAGGCTATCCTCCACTGCTTGCTTAACATAATCAGGATGGCCCACTCAATGGCCACTTCGTGCATCTAAGTGTTCTACCAAACAAAAGTCGGCACTAAACATAGAAAAAGGCAGCTGTATTAAATACTCGCTGCCTAAACTAAATTTCCAGTTAGCTCAATAAAGCATCTTCAGTAGGTTTATCACACGACGTCATCCGCGTCTGTTGAGTAGGCAAGATCTTTCTGAGCTTCCAATTCATCCAGCCTTTTCACGAGCGCTGCGCGAATGTCGTTGTAAGCATCACTACCAAGCGGTACTCTAAGTGGACCTTCCCCCTGATCAACGAGCTGAATGATAGCACGAGCCATCTTGTCCGGATCGCCAACGACAAGCTTTTCTAACATGCTTAGATCGATGCCGGGAACCTCCCCCTTCATCATGCTAATCATTTTTCCGGAGGCTTGATCTCTGTAGACGTCCATCTGTTCGCCGAATCGGCCATTGCTGGCAGCAAATCCTGTGCGTATACCGCCTGGGTCTACGATAGTTGTCTTTATGCCGAAGGGCGCGATTTCTTGGGCCAGTGCTTCGAAAGCACCTTCAATGGCCCATTTGGATGAACAGTACACCCCCATCCCGGGTGTTGCATAATGGCCGGCTTTACTGGCGATTTGCACAATATGACCGACGCCCCGGTTCCGAAGATGGGGGAGAAACGCTCTTGCTACGCGAAGCGAGCCGAACACGTTGGTCTGAAATTGATGCTCCAGTTGGTCATCACTCGCTTCCTCAATTGCCCCGTAGAGTCCATACGCAGCGTTGTTCACGACGACATCGATCGTACCTAGTTCGCCAATGGCACGTTCCGCGACCTCTTTGATCTGAGCCGCATTGGTCAAATCCAGATTTGCCTGCCACAATCGGGAGCCGTATTGGGCCTGCAGCTCATTAAGTAAGCCCGGTTTGCGTATAGTGGCAGCGACGCGGTCGCCTCTTTCCAACAAATGATGTACCATTTGTATAGCAAGTCCGCCCGTTGCTCCGGTAATAAACCAAGTTTTCATTCGAAATAACCTCCTATTGATGTAATTCCATCTTAGGATACATCAATAGGAAAATATTTAACCACAGCATGTCTATTCTAGTAACCGTACTAATAGGCTAGCTTCACCCCTTATCCTTTTCCAGCAAACGGATGAGCTGCTCTTCCGTGTTTGTAGTGGCAACTGGCATGAAGATACACCAATGTAGATTCGGATCGTTGTCTATACCTGCGGCAGAGTGTATCTCGAAATCCATCCTCTGTCCGTCGGGAAGAAAATAAGCCGCTCGAGTTACCCGTTTCTGCTGTATTTCGAATAAATCCCAGAAGCGGGCAAAATCTTCGCTATCCCGAAGCAGTTGTTTAAATCGCTCCATAAACACGGGGTTATCCTTATAACGATCGAAGTTAGCGCGCATGAACGCGGTACTGTAACGGGCAAGGGACTCCCAATTTTCCAATCTGCGCCGATAATCCGGGTTTAAAAAGATCAGCTGAATGAGATTGCGCTCCTCTTCGGGAATACTGCCAAAGTCCGCAATGACTAACTCGGCGGAACGGTTCCACGCGGTGATTACGCCCGTTTCTTCGTTTGAAATAAAAGAAGGATACTGGAACTGCTCTACAAGCTTTTGCAGAACAAAACGGTCAATATCTTTTTCGCTTTGGGCCTTGTCTGTACGCGAGATATCTCCATTTGCAAGTTCGAATAAATGTTGAAACTCGTCGGTGCTCAACTGCAGGGCTTTGCCAATACTTGTGAGGACTTCCTGTGATGGTTTGGTCTCTCGACCCTGCTCCAGCCAGGTATAATATGTCACGCTGATGTTGGCAAGATATGCGACTTCCTCTCTGCGAAGTCCAGGGGTTCGCCTGCGACCGGGAAGTGGCGAGATACCCGCCATGGATGGCTGAAGCCTTTCGCGGCGGGATTTGAGAAATTGGCCTAGCGAAGACTGCATATGCGGGGTGGTTTTCATGTGTTGCTCCTTTCCTTATGTTGTTCTTATACTTTTGAAAACAGAGAACTAACATCTACTTGTTATACGGTTCGCGCTGTCCTCCGTTGTTTCTTTTCTCCAGAGCAAACATTGCATTATAAAGTCTATCCCAGTTAAGGTATTCGGTTCCCATTCTCCATGATTACGTAGAAATTCGTGTGCCCATTGTTCAACCATTCGGCTTCGACTTTTAGCCATATAATGAGATCACTCACCTTGCTTCAATCCCTCAACTTCAAACGGATAACCACATACGTTATGTCACTAAACTGTCCGATAGTTGAATAGGCTACCTATCAAGCTGGCAGCCTATTCATTATACTATCGTTCCGCGTTAGTTCAATGATCTGATTAGAACAGCTCGGCATGTTTGATATATTCCAAAGGTACGTTTGCTTTGATATCAAATACCCTTACGAATGTTACATCGAAGCTTGGAAAATGAGGTAATGCTTCTCTCGCCGCCTGATCATAATTTCCTTCAAATGGGGTGAAATCTAAGTCTTTATGTCTGATAATATTTAGATTATTGGATAATTCAGCTCGTACTTTGGGTAGCAATAATAGGGTGGTCTCAGTCCTATTTTTGACATGGGCCAGGAATCCTCGATATAGACCATCTTTACTTTTTCATTTGAATGGTTTACAAGCAATAGCTTTACTTCTGGACTAAACTCATATCTCAAAATGGTAACCCCCTTCGATTAGGTATGTGTGGATTCTCCCCCATCAACATGAAGAACTTGACCAGTAACAAAACGAGAATCATCAGAAGCAAGATAGACAAAGGTTGGTGCGAGTTCAAATGGATGGGCAACTCGTTCCATTGGATTAAATGCTCCATATACAGCGACTTGGTCTGACGAGAAACTTGCGGAAATAAGTGGAGTCCAGATTCGGCCGGGGGCGACGGCATTGACTCGGATCCCTTGTTTCACGACATTTTTTGCCAGAGCACGTGTCCAACCCACTATTGCGCCTTTTGTTGCCGTATAATCAATCATTTGCTGCTCACCTACATACGTCACCACTGAAGAAGTGCCAATGATTGAGCTGCCTGGTTTTAAATGAGGAAGCGCTGCTCTTGTTGTATAAAAATGAGAATATATATTAACTTTGAAGGTGTCATCGAACTGCTCATCTGTAATGTCAAGAAGACTTAGCTGTTGAAATTGGATCCCAACGTGGTTACAAAGAATATCGAGACGTCCAAACGTATTTACTGTTTGTTCCACAATGGAGATACACTGATGTTTGTCTCGTAAGTCACCAGGCATTAGAATACAACGTTGTCCGAATTGTTCAATCCTCGTTTTTGTTCTATTTGCATCCTCATGTTCGTCTAAGTATGAAATAGCAACATCTGCGCCTTCTTTAGCAAACGCAATGGCTACTGCTGCACCAATACCACTGTCACCCCCTGTAATAAGGGCTACTTTTCCTGTTAACTTTCCACTCCCTTTGTAGTTCGGGTTTTCGATAATTGGAAGGGGTACCATGAATTTTTCCTCTCCGGGATGGCGCAGCTGGCGCTGTTCAGGTAAACTTATCGGAATTTCTTCATAACGTGTGATTTTCCCATAGTTAGGATACATGGGATAAGGTTGGGTTATCATGTTCGCTTTAAACATTTGTTGCATTTGCTTTATTTGGTCTAATTGACGACTTTGATCGTTTTGATCCATGGAAACCTCCTGTAGAAACAATTTCTTCTATAGAATGTCTATGTTGATCACTAAAAATAAAGTAATAATAGTGTGAAAAAAGTTGATTCATGTTGTCCACACTCTTCTCTCTTCTGGTTACTTTCCTTCAAGGACATAGCCGCACTAAATCGTGTACATCTGCCTTTGCCAGACTTTCCAGCGTATCTGACGCCTAAGCTGCATACAAGACGGTTTGCATGATTAAATCCAAGACTATGCAAGCTTTGGTAACTGACCCGGAACTGATGCAAATTTTGCAACAAGATGTGTCACTATCACAACAGCAACTTCAGGAGCTGGTGAAGTGCTGTCTATTGCGATTCTTGGGACAAGAACTTGTACCGATAAAATAAAAAAGCCGCTACATTAGCGACTTTCAATGTGTAGGCTTAGGCATTCCATTCTTGGTACTTCCTCCTTCTTCATACACTGCGAGCTTGCAGGGAAGGAAATAACCGACTAGCCTTTGTAATCCGACAAATGAATACAACGCCCCCATTTATGACTCCGCGCGCTCAAGGTTAAACGGTCGCTGCTTGAGCGAGTATTGTCTACTTGACAAGGTTATGACAAATTTGCGCCTTTCTATGGGCTTACACCCATTCCCCTGCTCAATTGCCTACATACAATACACTAGACTAATGAACAGGAGTGATGTTATATGACATTTTTACCTCCTTTTGGACCAGGCGGAGGGTTTGGCGGACCTGGGGGTCCCGGAGGACCCGGTGGACCCGGGGGAATGCCTGGTTCTCCATCGTTCCCCGGGGGTGGAGGCGGCGGGCCTCAAGGCGTGCAAGCACCTACTGGGCCGCCCCCTTCATTCATTCCACAGCAACCCGCTTCGTTATTTGCGGTAGATCCAGGAGCCATATCCGGCTGTCTGTTTCGCTACACATATATTTGGCCAAATCGCGGTCCCGGCTTTTGGATGTACCCGGTATTTGTCGGCAGAAATTCGGTGGCTGGCTTCCGCTGGAATGGCTTCTTCTGGATGTATAGCGGCATTGATCTACAGCAAATCAGCTCGTTTAGCTGTTTCTAGAATGAATCACCCTGTATGCGGATCAATCCTGCATACAGGGTGATTAACATTTATTTTATAAGAATAAATATCTGTTAATTACCTTGTTTTATCCGTAACCTTTTTCATGGCCTTTCTAACTTCTTGGTCAACAGATTCTTGATAAATGTCCGCATAAGTTTTGGAATTTTTAATTAGATCATCACAAAAAGCCGCTACATCACTGCCAGTAACTTCGAGCACGCTTTTCCCCAAGACCGTGCCCTCTTCAAAAAGATCGACAATTCCCGAGAGCAAACCCGTCCCGTTAGTTAGCTCGACAGGGCCGACTTTAAAGAGATATTTTTGAATCTCTTTATAAACAATCTGATAATCTTGCGGGAGTCCTTTGACACGCGCCATATGCGCTCGCCACTCTTTTTTTCCTTCAATAATATCTCGGATTTTCAAAGTACTCTCCTCCTATTTACCTAATTTTTTAACAACATTATTATTGAGTTGCTCTCGCCACTTGTCCCGATAAGATTTTGCCCCTTCTTCGCCAGCCAGTGCAGAACAGAAGCCTTTGATATCGTCACCTAAAACCTCTTGGATACGCTGCCCCTCCGCTGCGCTTTCTTCCAACAGGCCAAGCACACCGTCCAAAATTGGCATGAGGTTTCGTCCGGTAAAATCGGAGTGTGACCAAAGGTGGCCATTAATTTCTTTCCATGACGCTTGATAATCCGCCGGCAATTTTTTGACTCGCTCTTCAAAAGCTTTGAATTCGTTTGTCATGTCGTTTCCGGTGATTTTATCCCAAAAATTCATTGTTTTTTCTCCTTTAACTCGTTCATTTTTGATGATACGAATTCCCATTTTGCCCAAAACTTCCGCAGTTCCTCATGCCCTGCTTCATTGATCGCGAAAAACTTTCGCGGCGGTCCCATTTCGGAAGGTTTCTTGGTGGTCTCCACCAGCTTGTTTTTTTCAAGCCGGATCAGGATGGTGTACACCGTTCCCTCCACAACATCTGTAAAGCCGAGTGCGTTCAGCCGCCGTGTGATTTCGTAACCGTAGGTTTCTTTGCGGCTAATAATTTCAAGTACACAGCCCTCAAGCACGCCTTTAAGCATTTCCGTTAGGTTTTCCAGCAAAATCACCCTTTACTATTCTGTATGACTGGTATGCAGTAATACTTAGTACCACTACAAAGTAACACGTAGTAGATGTTTAGTCAATAGCATTCTGTCGCGGATAACACTTTTTCCTCTAAACTAACGGTTGGCTTAATGAAATAAAAACAATTTTCTCCCCCATTGATACTGTTATTTTACTTCTGCTCCAAAAAAACATCACAAAAAAAGGACGGTTGGCCGTCCTTTTGCTTATATCTGCTTTATGCTTTTTGTGAGGAACTTGCTTTGCTTCGATTAACTTGGATTAACGTACCAATAACACGGATTGTAATCATTGCTGCTGTCATAAATATAAATAATGGCCCGATTATATTCAAGTTGAAATGGTGTTCCATTGCAAAGCGGTACGCTTTTTCCCCGTTATTAGTAATTAGCTCAATCAGAATAATGCGTAAAATAAATACCAGAGACAAAATCCCTATACTTGCAAAACCGCTGAAAACGTAGACTTGCTGGGTATTTATGTCGAAATCAACACGACTCAAAGATATCAGAATTGTGCCAAATACGCCACCAATTAGGATTGAGGCTACTAAAAGCCATAAATTGTTTCCCTCGGTTGGTATATCCTTTAAGTAGGTAAAGCCAAAGTAAGAAAGGAATACAAAGGGTAACAGTATACGAATCATGTTGAATCGTTTACGACCAAAGGAGCTATACACAAGTACAGCAAAAATAGCGATTGTTGATATCCATAAGTCAGTTGTCATGGTTCCTCCCTGAAGGTATCTAAGATTTGTTTTAATCATACCTTTTGTAAGGAGGTCGTTCGTCCACCCATGGATTGACATCCTGTCTCTGGTATCCATCTATAGATGGATAGTTTCGTTTTCGCTAAACCCTAAATTAATGTGCTTTTATCTCGCGCTGTCAGGCTGCCGGCCTTTTCCCCGATCGTTATAAGCGCACCTCGTTCATCCGCTGAGCGTATCTCTGCTTCAATAATTTCAAGACTTCCTGTTGCACTCTCCGGTGTGCATACCGTAACGGGTGCCCCTGCTGCAACCGAGCGGATAAAGTACCGGATTTGCTGATAATACCCCGAGTCTGGAGAAAGATCGGCAACAAAGCCTGGTGCATCATTCGGATTCACTTTTAGTTCTCCATTCTCAAATACAAGGTTTCCCTTCTCAAAATTAACGCGGAATGTCATCGAGAAACCGAAATCTCCCTCCAGCGTCCAATCTGCTTGTGCATTCAGCACCTTTCCGTCAGGATACAGATAATGGGTTGATACAATGTCATAACCACTTTCAGAAATCACATTACGTGCGAGTGTAGACACTTGGTCGGGTTTTCCGAATAACCAATGGATGATATCCGTATCATGGATATGCATATCTAATATACAACCACCGCTTTTATTACCATCCAGGAACCATTCTTGAGGCGAACCTGAACCACGGAAGAAATAACCTGCCTTCACCGCTCCATACCGATCCTCTTCAACCACTGACTTGAGATATTCATAGGCTGGCCAAAAGCGTAAACATTGACCGATCATCAGTGTTTTTCCCGTCTGTTTGGCGACATGGGCCATCTTCCATGCATCTGATGAATGGCGCGCCACTGGCTTCTCACAAAGCACATGGATGCCTTTTTCCAACATCGCACATGTGAGTTCTGCGTGCAGCGGTGTAGGCAATGTAATATCGATGATATCCAGTTCTTCTTGCGCCACCATTTCAGCGATGTCGTCGTATAGCCGATAAGGTGTAAGGTCATAAATTTCTTGCTCTGTTGCCATATTTCCGGATGCTTTTCCATGCTTTAGTTCGTTTATTCTCAAATCACAGATGGCAACCAGTTCGATAGCTTCCCCTTCCGAGGCAAGACGTATATAGTTATCAAAATGCATGCGCCCCATAAAACCAAAACCAACCAAGCCCACTTTCAACATGTGTTTCCCTCCTAATGCAAAAATTATATTTCACTAAATTCGTTGTTATATGAATTTAATCAATGAATCTCTCCAGGATAGCATCCATTGCTCTGGACGTGTTGTATACGATCTGCTCTGAATGATGGGTGTATGGAGGAATCATCTCTGCTGTAACGTAGTTGTCGTAACCAATCATACGCAATGCTTCCATAACTGCGGGATAATTCACATCTCCAGCGAGCAGATCCACAAAGCCATGCAGTCCACCCGCTTGTCGGCGATAATCCTTAAAATGAACCTTTTTGATCCGGTGCCCCAGAATACGAACCCATTGTTCCGGATAGCCGCTCTGCACCGCGTTGCCTACGTCGAAATAGGAGCCAACATACTTGGATTGGAAGGAATCGATGAACGTACGAAGTTCAAGCGGCGAGACCAGAAACTTGTTCCACACATTTTCAATTCCAATCGATACTTCAGCACTTTCAGCATATGGCAGCAGGTATGCGATAGCTTCCTGAGCTCGCTCATAGGCCACCTCGTAATCAGTCACTTCACTGTCAGGGATAAAATCAACTCCTACCGCACCGGGAATAACCAAGATCGTATCCACGCCAAATGCCGAGGCAAGTTCCAACTGTTTTTTACAAACATCCAGTGCTTTGGTGCGAGTCTCCGTATTCGCACTCGTCATGGGAAAATCCCAGTATAGTCCGGTAGCCAGACCCGCAATCTCTATACCGGCCTCTTCAAGACGTCCTTGAATGTCACGAATTTCCTGGTCTGTGGCAGACAGGCTTAGCTCCCCTTCTCCATTAAGCGATAGTTCAATCCCCTCGAATCCCGCCTTCTTGGCTGTCCAAATACAGTCTGCGATGGATGAGTTCCCTGGAAACGACCATATGTTTATTCCTTTTTTCATCTTAATTGCCTCCTCGTCGTTATGAATAGCAATGCTAAGCGAATCGCAATAGACCAAACTTGGACGGCACATGAAAGTTAATGGCTCCGGTTGGTTGCCAAGCCTGATATTCCCGCTCTCCCTGTTCATTCTCATCAATGCGATACATGTTAAATCTCCAGCATAATCCTGAAGTCAAAGGTGAGTTGAAATTGTCGGATGGGATATGGATACAATACACTCGGTTACCATGGTTGTCGGCCTCCACCTCGGTTTGAAGTCCCTCCAAGTGCCAAGTTACATCTACCTTCAGCTTCGATCCCTGTCCGTCATCATTTTGGATAAGAGCATCGAAAATCACGTTGTTCGGACTGATCTCCAGCTCCATGTAGCTTCGGCCATCCCCTTTTTCGTCAATAAAGATTTCAACGACGTCTTCTTCGTACAGAGGTTGATCTCTCTCGGTGAAATTGGATACGACGTAGGGGTCCTGACATGTAAAACGGATATGAAGGTAATCCTTACTCCAGCCCAAACGTACTTCAGTTGATTGCAGGGGTGGCAGTCCCGTCATTGTATCGACCAAATTTAGCGGCACACAATTTTCCCAATCCGATGGAGTAGGCAACTTTCCCTGCGTCGTAAATTTGAGTTCATTACAGAGGTAGGTACTGCTTCGTTCCGCAGGATGAAAATCCATTCCGCTTCATCTCCTTAATTGGACTTAGTCTGTCCATTAATTTGACTTAATCCGTGATGTTGTAACTATGGAATGAAGATGTAATAATATTTGTATTATATATATTTTTTTCTGAGATTGATTTAGAGGATCAAGAGATTATTTGTACAATTCCGTTCAGTTTTAATCATCTGATCCTGGCATTGAATTACATAGAAAGGAGTTGAAGTCGGTGTCACCTTCGCAAAGGGATTATCCAGTACAAAGAACTGCAAATTACAAGGAATGGTCTCCCAATGTCCACTATGCACAATTCCAGACCCTACCTCCAGGCAAACTCCCCAGACGACGACTGTATGATTTCGAAGTTCTCTACGTCTGTCAGGGTGAAGCAGCGACCTACATGGACGATAAACGCTACACCGTAAAAGCCGGAGAGCTCATTATGCTACCCTCCGGGGTATATCATCAGAATGAAGTCGTATCTCGTCCAGAGGCGCGTTTCATTGGTATTCACTTTGACTTTTTCAACGAGTTAACCATTCAAACCGAGGCTGATATGGTTGTAAATGAAGAGACTATCCAGCTGCAAAAATTCGCTGCAGAAGCCTGCGCAGAAGGGATGACTCCGTTATCGGCGACCCCCGTCTATTCACTATCCTCTGCTGCAGTTCAACTCATGGAACAGCTGGTCCATGAATTTACGATGCGCCCGCCAGGTTATGAGCTCATATGCAAAGCCTTGATGCTGCAATTGCTCACCCATCTGCTGCGCTCACCTTATCTGAACTCATCACGCCATCTTTCCGTTCATGGGGATAAGCTGCGTGAACTCATGAAACAGATCGAAGATGCTCCTTCAGAGCCTTGGACCAATTCAGGGATAGCCAAACAAATGAATCTTAGCATAGACCACACGGCAAAACTTTTCAAACAAATGGTTGGCATGCCTCCAAACGAATACATTCAATTCGTCCGTCTAAGGGAAGCACGCAAATTGTTACGGGAAACGGACTGTTCCATCGAGGTGGTAGGCATACAAAGCGGTTACCCTGACATCCATTATTTCAGTCGCACATTCCGCAAACATGAAGGGATATCTCCTCGAGAGTACCGAAAATTATCACGAATGTTATAAAAAGGGTTCCTTCATCCGGTCTTGAGCCTTCTGTTCCCACAAGATAACCGGCTTCGTCATGGTTTCAATTGTGTTTGCAGTTTAATCAGCAATGTCCGCCCGAGGGTATCTCGCATATTAATCTTGAGCTTCACCGTGGGTGATAGTTGCAGGACCTCGATCCGATCGTCTTTACCCAGTATGCTCGCTGCATCTGCATCCAGCTCCAGTTCAATATAACCCTGATTCTCCAGCGTAGGATCAGACACTGAAAGCTCAATCGTATCCGCCTCCGGATTTTTTCTAATTATAATTGAGGCTTTTTTATTCGAAGTAACGCCATCTACTGAAGTCACAGTATCCGTCCAGAAATTATACCCGGCAACGTTGAGCGTATTCTCTCGGACCGCCTGAACCATCTTTGAATTGGCGAGAATGGTGACATCTGGCGAATCGGCGTATTCTTTTGTTTCCTGCTTGCTTGCATTTGGCAAAATCATATATTCATACTGGCTGTCAGCAGGGTTATTCCCATGATCAATCCACATGGTCAGGAAATAATTCTGCAGCAGTTCGGTAGGTGTTGTTGCAGAAGGAGGATTGCTGAGATTAATGTCGGACCATCTTCCCTCTTGAATTTGTCTGGTCAATTTGATCGGTGAATGATGCGGGAGGATATAACCAATGTTCGAACCTGTTACATTTCCCTCCAGATAAGCCCATGATGGATTCTCTATCTCTTCATTTACTATGGTCCCATTCAATTCTTCACCATTCACGAAGAAACGGTTGGAATTGTCCTCTTTCAGCTTCCGCTGCTCAATGACGGTTTCTACAGGAAGGTTATCTGTGCTTGTAATGCCAGCACCCAGCGCAACAATTTCATTGTCAAAAGTGAACCAGGATTTCCGCGCCTGCATTTGTGTGCCGTTCTGAATCAGTTCCATGCCTGTAACGCCGAATGTATCCAACGTTGTGCCGCCCGCCCAGGAATTAAGCGGGACGGTCTCGCCATCCCCATATTGATAATTGCTGGAATTCCTTGTCCGCGAGACAACCGTTGTACCCGGCAGTCGGTTCCAGTTCACCGTTGCCCAGAAGCTGCCTGTATACTGGGACAGATCCTGATTGTAGAGATATGTCATCCCGTCACCAGTATACCAGCCTTTAGGATTCTCTCCATTGGTAAGCTCATAGGTAGCAATACGCTTTGAGCTTTTACTGACTCCGAACAGGAAGTCTTCGCCCCGATGTACACTGCGAGCCATGCCATTCAACTCATAGTGTGCCTGAACATCGGTGGCGGGAACAATCGCAGGATCTTCCACCCAAGCCTTGATCGTATCTGCCAAATCCAGTGGAAACTGATAGTATGATACCCCCCGGCTTAGCTGATACTCTACATGATATTTCACGAAGCTCTTTAATTGAAGCGATAGCTCGGCAGGAGATGTCACTGCAATTCGGGCGATACCTGCCAGAATGTTTCTGCCGGAGTAATAGGCATCTGCTGCCGGCCTGACGATTGCGCGACCTCTTGTCATATCAATTGCCTGCCCTTTATATAAAATAGGAGCAAATCCTTCGTCGATCCACCGATAGATATTATTCATTTCGGGAACGATCGGCTCCCAGGTGCTTCCGTTCAGCAGAAACATCAGGTTCCCTATCCCCTGTATCAGCACCTCCCCATAACTTCCCGTGTAGGCTATCGTGCTGTGCTGCACATATGAGCCGTCTTCATAGAACCCGTCGCCCGCTGCTGTGTACTGAAATAGCTCACTCATCCCGTTTCTGGCCTGAATTAGCCGGTCATAGTTATGTTCGACAAGTCCCATACGGACTTGAATCAGCATGATATCCGAGCGGTTGGCACCTGTTTGTGTAAAAGAAGCGGCGGTGATGTCCCCGATATGATGATCAATGCTTGCCGTATTTCTCAGAATTTGTTCCGGTGTCAAATCGTCATACATCAGGATCAGAATATCGGCCAAACGATTGGGAACGCCGATATCCCAGTTCCACCAGTTGCCGAATTCGATGCCCGTGTCCGTGTATAACTCATCCAGCATCCAGTCCATGGCTTGCAGCAGATCGTCCTTTAGCCCGGAATTATGGTAGAGTGAGGTTCCTTTTGTCTGATAGGCTAATGCCATTGTCTTCAATCGGGTATAGTGGTTGTTGATATAAGTAGAATCACTGGCGGAAGCGGGCAGGTCATTCCAGAGCGTTGTGCCTCCCGATGAAAGTTGCATGCTCTCCCAGTATTGTTGAGCTGCAGACGCATTGGTCTCAATAATGGTTTGCACTGCCGTGTCATTTACATCCAGAGAATCTTTACCGATCAGAGTCTCCTTCCAACGCTGCCTGAGTTCATCATATTCTTCTGGATTTTCCGGCTGGGGAGCAACCACCTCAAGTGTAACTGAATCCCCAACTCCGTTAACTGTGTTTGCGGACACCGTTGCCGTACCGACGCCAAGTGCCTGTATTTTTCCATCTGCAGTCACACTTACAATTTCCGGGTGATCGGATACCCAGCTTAACTGTGATTCCGTTGCATTCGCCGGCTCAACATTTGCGGTGAGTTGCAGGCTGTCGTATTTGGAAATTTGTGAGGGTGGAGAGGTAATGGCAACAGAGGCGACAGGAATATAGGGAGTAACAACAACGGTAACCTCTGCAGAGATCGTCGGATCGGCTTGTGATACTGCTGAAATCAGCGTAGAGCCGACCGATATTCCGGTAATTTCACCAACGTCATTTACGGTGGCAACGGCAGGATTGTTGGAACTCCAGTTTATTGCCTGATTCGTTGTATTAAGGGGATCAAATACAGGCTGCAGTATTTGTTGGCTTGTTACCGCAAGACTAACTTCATCCGGCAATATGATGCCCTGCGGCAGTACGGATTGGGTCACTGTCACTGGAACCGCAAGTGAATAATTGCCCTCATAAGTGCTCACATTCACTGTAGTGCTGCCTTCTTTGAGCGCATGAACCGTACCATTAGTCACCGTGGCCACGTCAGGGTCATCCGTACTCCAAAGTAAACGCTGGTCGGAAGCATTTTGCGGTAAAAGCGTAACCACTATATTGGTGCGGGCACTCTCCGGCAGCTCAAGCTGTGCCACTGAACTACTGATTCCCGTAATTGGAACGTATTCCGTGAGTTTCAGGTCATCGACCATCCACTCTGCCTGCATACCACTTTGAAAATATTGATTGAGGTAGATATGTCTAATATTCATCCAGACGGAGGGCAGCGAGGCTTCCCCTAAATACTGATCATTCAGGAAATAAGTTATGGAGCGGGCTGAATTGTCTATGAACATTTTTATGTTGTACCATGAATTCTTCTCATAGTGTGCAAGGAGTTGATTGCTGGCATCCCGTATTTCTCCTGCATTATTAAAGGTAAGGGCTGAAATATTAGTAGTGCTTGTAGCGGGGTAAGGCGCATTAAGGCTTCTGAACTGAATCTCCCGGCGATGCGTAGTACTGTTCATATAAACCGACGCTTCAAAAACTAGCTTTCCAGCGATGCCGGTATTGCCAGCTTCCGTTCCGCCCAGATTATTTCTTCCGGTACTCACGTTTTTGGTATTGGAAACGATTTTGAGACTGTAATCCTCACGCTGGGGAGCATTTTCTATAGTCACATAATCTGTTTCTGCCAAAGAATTATAGATGCCCCAACTTCCGCCGACCGAGCCACTGTATGTGGAGCCGTTATAGAGCTTTGTATTCTTGGCATTTCCGCTTTCATCATAGTTAACATTTACGTATACGGTGCCAGCGGCGAACGCCGATGGCAAGGCTGTAGCGGGAATGATAAGCGATAGAATCAGCAGCATAATGATAAAACGGAAGAAGAACGATTTAATGAATGGCTGATTATACACTTGCATACCAACCCCTCCAAAATTGTGATTTTGCATCAAAAGCCTATAAATGCAGCAAACGAAATTCCAGCCGTTTCAAAAAAATCAAGATGAATACTCAGGCAAATTCCAGGCAGCTGGCGACTTAACCACCTGCATGAGAGCTGCTGCCCCGCTCATACCAATACCCAGGAATCTGCTTTTCCAGGCGAAGTAGAGCTTCAAGATAAAAATAGTCCCCCCAGATCATATAACCATCCAGCCCATAGTTACCCCTGACATGGTATGATCCATGATCGATAAGGCCTTCGTTTTCCTGTGCCATGCCCATTGAAGAATCGGTTAGTGCCCTCATGGTCAGCAAGATTGCATCTTCTAATCGCTGCCTCTGCGGGTCGTCAGGTGTTAGATGCTCCAGTAGTTCCAGCATGCCACAAGCAGCGATGGCGGAAGCAGAGCTGTCCCTACTGGTAGAGTCGTTCACGGGAACATCAAAGTCCCAATAGACGATGCCATCAGCCGGTATTCGTTCTATGAAATAAGCAGCAAGGCGTTTCGAGGTTTCCAGAAAATTGATGTTTTCTGTGTAGCGATAAGATAGAGCGAATCCATAGATGCCCCACGCCTGTCCGCGTGTCCAGGTAGAACCGTCACTGTAGCCTTGATGTGTTCCCCCTCTAATGGCATTTCCGTTTGGGTCAAAATAAAAGGTATGATAGGACGAGTCGTCTCCCCGCACAAGAAATTTCCTTGACAACTCGGCCTGTCGGACGGCAACCTCCGCATAACGGGGGTTGCCCGTTGCACTCGAAGCCCAGTACAAAAGCGGGAGATTCATTAAACAGTCGATGATGATACGCCCCCCATTCTCCGGATCATCTTCCGGCCCCCAAGCCTGAATGAGCCCAGATGTCTCTCGCCAACGTCCCAGTAGATGATCAGCGGCTTGCAGTGCAAGCCGTTTGTGCCGCTCATCCTCTTCAACGATCCAGCCAGCAAGTGCGGATAATCCATATAGGAAGCCAATGTCATGATGTTCTAGAGCATGTTGGGCCTGAAGCCGGCGATGAAAGCAGTCAATCTGGCTATTAGCCTGCAAACGCAGATATTCGTCACCGCTGTACTCGTAACATAACCAGACTATCCCGGTCCAGAAGCCTTCGATCCAGTCCTCGTTATCGCCCCATTCATAACACTTGTCATTGGAAATATGGGGGAACTTCTGATTGTACCGGGACAAATTGTGTTTCGTTTTGAGGACTGCATAATCGATGTGCTCACGCCATTTTATGTTGGTACTTAGAGTTCTCTTCACAGTTTTCATCCTTTCACAGAACCGGCGGTAATGCCCGAGATAAAGTATCGTTGGAAGAACAGAAATACAGTGACTACCGGAATAAGCGACAGTACAGTACCGGCCATAATCAATTGGGTCTGCGATGTGAACTCTCCGTTCAGACTGGCCAAGCCGAGCGGCAATGTCTTAAGACTGTCGCTGGTAAGATAAATAAGTGGAGCCTGAAAATCATTCCACACCCAGGAGAAAGCGAAGATTCCAAGCGTTGCTAACGCTGGCTTGGCCAGCGGCATGATAATTCTCGCAAAGATGCCAAATTCGTTGCAACCGTCGATCCGCGCCGCCTCAGAAAGTTCCTTCGAGATTCCCGACAAAAACTGGCGCATTAGGAACACGCCATAGGGACTAAAGATTTCCAGCAGGATTAGTGCCCAATGGCTGTCGACAAGGCCTAGCTTCTTAATGACGAAATACTGGGGAATCATAATGACCTGATAAGGGATCATAAAGGCTGCAAAATACATGATGAACAATCGGTTCTTCCCGGGGAAATCCAATCTGGCAAAAGCGTACCCAGCCAGAGAACAGGTAATCAACTGCCCCAGAGTAACCAGGATAGAGACCTTCAGAGAGTTGAAATAGTATAATGGAAATGGAATACTGGTCCATACCTCGGCGTAATTCTCGAAGTGAAATACCTGCGGAATCCACTGTATCGGATACTGGAACACTTCCTCCTGCAACTTGAAGGAGGTGGACAGCATCCACAGAAAGGGCACGATCATGACCAGAGATATTAAGATCATGAACAGATGCGCCAGTGATTTAGGCACTGCTCGACCTAGTAGTTGACCCATCGTTTCTCCCCCTTAAATTGAACATAAGTAATCGTCAGAACGATAAGGAACAGCACGATGGCCTCAGCCGAGGCGTAACCAAATGCGGAATTGCGAAACGATTGAACGAAGATATCATAGACAAGCAGCTTCGTGGAGCGGCCCGGACCACCACCGGTCATGACATACACAAGATCAAATGACTTGAACAGATTAATAATGCAGGTAATGATGACAAAGAACGTCACTGGAGATAGCATAGGTAGCGTGATATTGCGGAAGCGCTGCAGAATATTGGCACCGTCAATGTTGGCTGCCTCGTACAGCTCTTTGGAAATTCCCTGCAAACCGGCTAGGAACAGCAGCATATAGTAGCCAGCCATCTTCCAGGCAGAAACAAGTATGATGCTGAGCAAAGCCCAGTTCGAGCTGACCAGCCACCCGGGGGGGTGCTCCATAAACTTGCTGAGGAACATGTTCAGCGGTCCGAGCGTTGGATTGAAAATGGCCTGCCATACCACCGCTACTGCGATAAACGATGCAATATGGGGGAAGAAGAATGCCGCTCTGTAGAGCGACATCCCTTTCATTTTCCGGTTAACAAGCAAGGCCAATGATAGAGATGCAATGATAACGAGCAGGCAGGAGCCAAAGGTGTAGAGCAGCGTATTCTGTAAAGCAATTCGAAAGTTCTCGTCCCGCACAAGCCGGAAATAATTATCCAGACCGTTCCATTTCACCGGATTATACCCGTCCCATTCTGTGAAGCCAAGCCCGAACGCCATCACACTCGGAATAGCGATAAATAACAAGAACCCTAGCAGATTTGGGAGCAAAAAGAGATAGGCTGTTCTCGCTTGCGGATGCATCATCCGTTGCCACAATGACGGTTTTTTGCTTTTTTTCAACAGCCTGGTTTCCTGTGTCCCTAGCGTGCTTTTATTCAAAGAAGACATTTCATCACTTCCTACCTCTTGATCTATTGAATCTCTTGCTCTCTTCTCTTCTTGATGTTCTCGATTGCTTCCTCAGGTGTCAGCTCGCCCAGCAATGCTAATTCTCCTTCTTCTGTCGCGATCGTATTCATCTGGGTAATCCCCTTACGTAATTCTCGTTCCGGAACAGATGTAATGTTGAAGATGGCATCCATGTTCACCGCGTCATTGGTAAAGGTTGCCTTGTACTGATCCTTGACACTATCTGCTGAGGAAGCCGGTGTCTGATATTTGGCCACGATCTTCTGCCCTTCTTCACTGGAAATGAAGCTTATCCATTTCTTGGCTTCTTCGGGATGCTTGGAATCCGAGTTCACGGCATGAACAACGACTGCAGTCATTGTTGTGCCCTTCTGCACTCCCGGCGGATGAGGAACATACGTCATGCCCCAGTTAAAGTTGAGCTTATTGTCCTTCTGATCCTGTTC
This sequence comes from Paenibacillus sp. TC-CSREp1, assembly GCF_050171015.1. Classification (NCBI taxonomy): domain Bacteria; kingdom Bacillati; phylum Bacillota; class Bacilli; order Caryophanales; family Paenibacillaceae; genus Paenibacillus; species Paenibacillus sp. TC-CSREp1. The sequence goes on from NZ_JBNOKM010000025.1 coordinate 45,045, forward strand.
CAGCATGCCCGGGAACCAGGTTCCCGTAACAACCATGGCATATTTCCCAGTGAGGAAAGCCGTTCTGTAATGTGCATTGGTTGCCTTATTCTCGGCTACGGAAGGCTGTGCACCGCTTTCCGACAGCTCCTTGCGCAGCTTGAGTCCTTCCACATAAGGGGTCAAGTTGTCACTGTAGAGCGAGCTTCCGAGCTGCTGTCCATAGGAGTACCAGGTCTGCGGCCAGTCCGGCATAAAGGAACCGTATATTTTATCTGTCCCGCTTCCGCTTGTCATCTTCTTGGCTAGTTCAACATATTGCTCCCAAGTCAGGTCGTCGCCGGGATATGCAACTCCCGCTTGATCAAAAAGATCTTTATTGTAGTAGAGCGCCCAGCCGTCCGAACGGAATGGCAAGCCGTACAGTCTATCGTTAATTTTCAGATCTTTAAAGAAGGATTGAACACCCGAAAGCTCTGTGTTGTCAGCAGCTGCAAGATCATCGAGTGGCAGCGCGCGCCCCGACGAGGCCAGCTTGTAATATTCATCCAGACTCTTAAAAGCAAAAGCATCAACCTCGCCACCGCCTGTCAGCGTAACGGTTAAACGTTCACTGTAGGTGTTTGCATCACTTTTGGTAAAATCAATGGTGATGCCCGGATTTTTCGCTTCGAACGCCTGAGCCAGTTCATCATACATCCGCTCTGAAGCGCTGTCGTTCCATAGCATGAATTTGATGGTTACTTCCTGCTCCGAAGCTGATGTATTCGCCGCTGTGTTATCTGCTTTGCTCGATCCGCATCCGGCCAGCATCACTGCACTGGCCATAATTCCAATCAAAGGTTTAAACCAATTTCTCATGTAGTCCCCTCCAAGTTCAAATGTGTGAGTATTTCTTACTTGATGTAACTATAATAGAGTTATAGGCTTTTGTCTTTGCACAAATTTCAGTACAATTGTTGAGTTATTCATTTTTATGATAGCGCTTTCCGTTATGTTTATGTCATTTAAAATATCATATATATAACATAATAACGCAAAAAAAGGGGTATTCCCCCTTGGTTAGTCGAATATTCAGTTTTGTGTTCTGTTTTACAGATATCCGCGGTATTCTGAGGGTGTTTTTCCTGTCATTTTTTTGAATACCCGTGAGAAATGACTGAGATTATGCAGACCTACCTGCTCTGCAATCTCTTGTATGCTTACTTCCCTGCGCCGGAGCAGCTCTTTAGCCTTTTCCACCCGAAGGCTGGCCACGAAGGACATTGGCGTCTCTCCAGTCTGTTCCTTAAACAGCGTGGAGAAATAATTTGGATTCAGATGAGCAGCACCGGCCAAGCGGCCAAGCGTTAGCTTCTCTGAATAATGCTCCTGCACATAGCGGATCGCTGATTCCACATCTATGGTCACAGAACGTTCATTGTCCTGCATCACGGTTCTTAAAGCGGTTGACATACGTTCCATGAATTGTCTGGCGGTCGTACAGGAATGGGCAAGACTTATACTTTCCCCCCAAGCTGCGATATGCTCACGATGAAAATATCTGCCGGGAATATTCCGCGTGAGCAGCATCGTTAGCGCCTGAACCAGCCGTTTCGGATGAACGCAGCGCCGCTCGGCGTCCTGCATCAGCTGATCTAAACAATCCATGATGGCATTCGCATTGCCGCCCGCCAGCAAGGCAATCAGATTTTCCTCCTGTTGAGCCTGAAGTACCGGGACGGACATTTGATATATACGCTTGTGCTCATACTCGACCATATGGTTCCAGCCCGTATAGAATAAGTCCGCCTGCAACTCCTCAGCTTCACGGTAAGCCTTCTCCCACTCGTTCGGTCCGGCTACTCTGGAACTGATCAGTATGCCCGTATCTTCATAGCGCTCTAGTAGCAGGCGCGGCGCTTCAATCTCGTCCTCGAGAATAAGATGCAGTCGCTGCTCGGTGTCAACGAATAATCGCCTCTCCGCAATGACGGCTGGATAGGGAAACCCCTCCAGCCAAGCGTGAATATCCGTCTGCCCCCATATTTCCCGGTCCATCAGCATAATAATCCATCTCCAGCCAGCGCAATCCCGCGCACTTGGCCTGAACTGTTTTAGCCAGGCGGATGGAGACTGAAGCTCAAGTATCCGGACTTCAGGCTGTGGCGCTTCCAGCAGTCTGGAACCACCACGCTGCTCGGAAAGCTGCCCGTGAAAGGAATTATATAGCCGCTCCAGGCAGTGTTCGACCTCTCCGGATGATAGATTCAGTTTGTCCATATATTCGAACACTCCGTAGCGTATACCCTGCTTAACGAGCCCAAAGTCGGTATGGCTACTTAGTATACAAATCAGCACTGTCGGTGATATCTCGCGGATACAGCCGATCAGTTCCAGCCCGTCCATTCCCGGCATGCGAATATCCGTAATCACAACATCCGGCTGCAGCTGGATGAACATATCGAGTGCGTCTTTTCCATTACTCGCCTGGCCCGCAATTTCAAATCCGTATTGCTCCCAGGGCACTGTTCTTAGCAGGGCCTCTCTAATTAGCCACTCATCTTCTACCAGCATCGTTCGAATGGACATGTTGTCGCCTCCTTATGAACACAGCTTTTTTTAAGATCATTGTCGCTTCGGCAGCGATATCTCCACCTGAGCGCCAGATCCTGGAGAGCTTTCGAATTGCAAGGTTCCTGCACCACCGAAATACAGGGCAATGCGTTGCTGAATATTGGACAACCCAATACCGGAATATGTTTGCATCTGCTCTATATCCTCCGCCTCTACGATCGCTTCGAGTGGACGACTGGCTGTACCGGCCCCGTTGTCGGATACGGTGATGGTGAAGGTGTCGGATATATCATAGGCCTGTATCCAGATATGGATCGCCGCCTCACCGTACATACCGTGATAGATACTGTTCTCCACCAGCGGCTGCAAAGTAAAGCGGGGGATGTACTGCCCAAGTAGTGCGTCTGGTACATCAATCAGGACATGAATGCGATCCGGGTAGCGAATCCGCATAATTGTCAGGTAATGCTGCAGCGCATCCAGATCATCTTTAACAGTCACGAGCGGGTTCTCCGGATATATTTTTGATGATAGAAAGTATCCCAGAGCATGGACGACCTCACGGATTTTCTCCATCTGTCCATGTAGCGCCAGCCCACTGATCACCGCCAGCGTATTCTTAATCATATGGGGCTGAATTTGCGACTGCAGTGTTTGCAACTCTAGCTCTAGCTTCTGTCGCTGCTCCATCTCCATACGCTCATGCAATTCCTTCAAATCGGAGGTCATGCTCAGGAATGAACGCTGGAGCATATCAAGCTCAGGGTCGGTGCGAATCAGCTGAACATGCGTCCATTCCCCTGACCCGATCCTTCTCATGACCCGGACCATCTGCTTAATCGGCCGCAGAATTCGGCCGGTGAACAAGTGTCCAAGCAGGATGGACAGTAATGCGCAGAGTCCGATGACCACCAACAGGATGTTGCGGATTTGTCCAAGCTCGGACAGGAAATTCTGGTAGGGAATCTCCTTGACGACAACCCAATCATTCAGAAGCTTGGCGGATATATAGAGAGAATTGTCCATGCTCTCACCCTGATTTAGTACGGTGGTGACTTTACCGTAATCCGTTGCAACCGCTTCTTGGAGGATCACAACAGGCACGGTTGTGTCTGAGGCAGAATACACCAGTGAACCATCTGGTTTCGCGATGATGAACTGGTTATTTGAAGCCAGATCGTCTACCAAGGTCGCCACCGAACCCGAAATCATTATTTTCCCCCACTCTGCCCCGGTTTCTGTATCCGTATATCCAGCCTCATAAGTGAGCATAGGCTCTGTTGTGCTTGACGGATCGAACGCCAGATGTGGAGTTACCCACACGAACCGTCCACCGCTTCCGGCTTTCAGCACTTTTTTGAACTCTGCCTTGCTGTCCAGATAATCGGCTAGCCTACTGCCATCCGCTCCCCAACTTGTGAACACTTTGCGGTTATAACCGTAAATTATGATGGAGGGCGTTTTTTCGAATTTGGAAAATACCAGCTTGCTCATCAATTGATTAAACATATCCCATTCCTTGATGTACCGCTTTAGATCGTCCGGAGAAGATTCCGGATCAAGCATCTGGCGGACGCTTTCCTCCTGCCCAAACGATCCGGCGAGCATTTGGTACATGGACAGCTCGCGGTCAACCGAGGCAACTGTCTGTTCGAGTAGACGAGACTGGATTTCCATAGCTTGGTGAATGATTGTCCGCTTGGAGGCATTATAACCAGCCCAGCCGATAACAATCATGGGAAGCACACCGAAGAGCAGCAAGATTACGATGAATTTGGATCGCAGGGTCCATCTGGTAATTTTTGTGCTCACAACCTTCCACCCCCTGTAAGACCGAGAAGTTTTTCCCGCTAAGCCGTGGTGATTGAGTAAATAAATTTAAGTATGTGTTATATGAGCATGGACTTCAAGATAAAAAGAAGGAAATGGTTCAGCAATGAATGAACAGAAGAACAATCGAAGACATACGAGATCGTAATATAACAACTTTACTGAATACAACCTCGAGTATATATCACTAATCGAATCGGAGGTTGTTAATGATGATTAATGCGGGTTTGCTAAAGTCGAACGCCTCTATGCTGCTATTCGTTATCTCAGAACGGTTCAATTGGAGCATGGAGTAAGTACCTATCCTTTTGAATAAATAAGGAGGGCTTTAGATCATGGAACAGAAGATGCGATCGTAAAAGGTATTGAATTAGCACATCAATCAAATTGTGGGCGGTTATAGCTATGACGGAAGTGGGTTTGCACCTTCCCCACAACTTGTAGAAGCAGAATGATTCGATGGACTCCCGGCTCGACTCCTCCAAATCCCGGAACTCGCAGCCATAGCCGACTGTGTTATAGATAGATTTGAATTGGAAGTGATTTTTTATCCTTCCGTTAACCTGATACAGCAGTTGATTGACCTGTTCTTTAAATGAAACTATACTATTGAGCAAGAAGGTGAGTAGATTGAAACAAATAAGTAGTCGCTTTTCGATGGCCGTCCATATTCTTTCCATGATCTCACTGGACCCTCTATATAGTACAGGCGATCGAATTGCCCGTAGCGTAAATAGTAACCCTGTAGTCATTAGAAGAATTATGGCCCAGCTCAAAAAAGCAGGTTATATTGATACAAAACCAGGAGTTGCCGGGGCTTCTCTTTTGATACCTCCTGAAAGATTAACCCTACTGGATATTTTCCAAGCAGTCGAATCTGTGGATGGAAATGAGCTTTTCAAAATTCACAAGGATACTGATCCAAATTGTTCAGTAGGAATGAACATTGAATCTGTTCTATTACCCCAACTCTCTAATGCACAGAAGGCTATGGAGCATGAACTAGCTTCTGTTACTCTAGCTCAGATTGTAGAACAACTACGCATGAAGACAAATGTAAAATAAGCTACTCCTCTACTGGAGTAGCTTATTTTACATTTTTGGATTTTGCACCAATTCAGACAGAAGCTTGCGCAGGCTCAACATATTCAATAAAACTGCCATCAGGATGTTGAACAAAAACGCTTGGACCAATAGGACCATGCTGATCTCTTACGATAAGGGTATTTTGCTTTTTTAATTCTGCCTTCAATTCGTTCATAGAATCAACATACACCACTGCACGGAGTGATTTAGCAGGCTCCAAGGCCTCTGGACTTCCAGATACAATGACGTAAGGATATACTGTGGCTAAAGATAAGCCAGCCTCGGGAATATTCCATGTGCGATCCATAGATCGGTTAGCAAGAGATTCATAATATGCAACAGTTAATTCCAGTTGATCGGTAAAAACAGGTATAAAATGATTTATGATTTTCATATTAACCTCCAATTTTTATTTTTAAATATAACCATAATGGTTATAACTAATTTAGTTATATATGGATGTTTTGTCCTTGTCAAGCTTTCATTGTCAATGAAGTAACTGAACTTACACTGAAAGAACAAATATTCATCTAATCGGTAATGGAGAACAAGTTCTTGTCATTGGCGGGAACTTATACCGACAAACTAAACAAAGCCGCTAAAATAGCGGCTTTGTTTAGTCTTACGTACATATTAAGGGTGTTAGTCTATCTAGCTCAAACACGAGTGTATGTGGGCCGATTGTTATTACAATTGTTTCTGTCTGCTCATCCATGGCCAGTTGCGATTATACCCATTTTCTATTCGTATACTGGCTGCAGACCCTGCTATTTATCGGATACGCCAAGCGCTTTGTTACGCTCTTTAAACCTTTCGTTATGTGACGATACATAAGCCATTCGCGGTGCATCGGGATCTATATATCGTTTGGCGCTGTTAAGCGCTAAGGCAGCATCCGTGAACGCCCCTGCAATCAGGTTCAGCTTGCTGTCGTAATTAACAAAGTCGCCAGCCCCGAAAATACCTGGCAAGTTCGTCTCAAGTTTCGGGCTGACGAATATGTTCCAGTCGTCCATATCCAGCCCCCAATCCTTGATTCCTGTAAAATCGGATTTCAGCCCGTGGTTGATGATAACCTCGTCAACTTCTAGCTCGTGCGAGTTCCCAGATTCGATGTGGGCAATCGTCACCCGTTCAATCGCCTTTCCATTGCCGCTGTATAATTGTGTAATTTCATATGGCGTAAGCACATCGGCAGAGGACTGCTTCATTCGAATAACATTTTTTTCATGTCCGCCAAAGTGATCCCGCCTGTGTACAACCGTCACCTGAGCAGCGATGGAAGCCAGCTCGTTTGCCCAATCGACAGCTGAGTTTCCCCCACCCGAAAGAAGTACTCGTTTCCCTCTAAAAGGCTCCATTTCCTGTACCGTATAGTGCAGATTGGACACCTCGTAGCGCTCAGCCCCTTCCAGTTCCAGCTTCGCCATTCGCAGAATGCCGCGCCCGATCGCCAGAATGACTGTGCGTGTCCAGTGTTTCTCCCCTGTTACCGCCTCCAGAATGTAGGTTGAATCCGCTTGTTTCTCCAATCGGATAATGTGCTGGCCGAATACAATGGTAGGGTCGAACGTCTTCGCCTGCTCCGATAATTGTGCGATTAACTTCTCGCATAGGATGGGGGTAACTCCTCCAACGTCCCAGATCATTTTCTCGGGATAAATAAGCATCCGCCCTCCCAGCTCTTCTTTCGCTTCTATTAACTTCGTCTTTAAATCGCGCATTCCACTATAAAAAGCAGTATACATTCCCGCAGGACCACCGCCGATAATGGTCACATCGTATAATTCAAGCTGCTCAGTCAATTGAAGTCCTCCTCCTGCCGGCTTATGTAAATATCCGCGCTTATGATAATAGTTATCATTATCATTGTAACTTCGACAACGTAACAATAACAATGAACAAAATCGACGTTTGCTTTATACAAAACGGAGGAGCAGACCAACTGGTCGTAAGGAAAACAAAAATCACGCTAACGATCGCAGGATATCATCAATTTTTTTGCCGTTAGAAATAACTCCGTTATTCATCCAGGTTAGAAAATCAACTTCGTAAACGCGGTTGTTTCTTACAGCGGGAAGATCGCGCCACTCTGGCTGCTCCAGTAGTGCCCTTTCCTTCCCTTCTGCTTGGCTATGCCACTTATCGAAAGTAATGAACAGATGGTTCGCGTTTAACGCACTTAGTTCCTCTACAGAGAGAGTGAACATACCCGGTTTATTCAATTTTGAGGTTATCCCTACTGCGGCATGCGAGCGCAAGCCAACATCACCATAGAGAACCGTTGAAACAAAGCCTTGTGCTTCTTCCGTATATTGGATGATCTGGTCCGCCGAGATACGCAAAAAAGCGACCGTTTCATCTTTCATAAGTTTATTCAGCGTGTGGCTCGCGTTCCGAGCTTTGAAAGCATAATTTGTAATAGCATTGTCGGCCAAGTCCATCCGGCCGAAATAATCGGCCACGGTACGCAGCAGTGTACGCCAATTCGTGGTCGGCTCACGCAGGATGCACGTGTTGGATATGCGTCGGCACTGAGAATATTGCTGCTTCTCGTAACGATCGACAAGCAATATCAGATCCGGCTTATAAGAGGAAAGCTCGTCAAAGTTGCCGCTGTTCTCGTCGAACGTCGGAATATGGTTTAAACCTAGATAGTCTTGTTTTCCCCATTTCTCATGTCGATATTGAGCGATCGGCTGCATATCCAGCGCAACGAGAAAATCCTCCAAATACGGCGCTACTACTCTAAGCTCTCCCTTGCGGCTTCGGCGGTATTGTCCGGGCGAGATGCCAACCGTCTGCTTGAAACGACGACTGAAATAATATTCATTGTTGAATCCTGCATTGAGCGCAATATCGAGCAGCCTGTCATCGGCGCTTGCCAACCACTTCTTGGCCTGACTAATCCGTACTTCATTCAAGTACTGAAGCGGTACTTGACCCGTAATCTCCTTGAACAGACGGGTATACTTCCATCGATCAATGCCTGCAAGGGAAGCAAGATCCTCCACGGTCAGAAGCTCGCGGTAATATTCATGAATGTGCCGTATACTAAGCTCTACCCCGTGATGCTCGATATCTGTTCCATTATCTTTGGTTGCGGGTGCATTTTGGTGAAATAGATAGAGCAGCAGCTCCTGGAATTTGACAAATCGTTGGAACAGCTCGAGCTCGCCTGTCGCTCCGTCAAGTCCATATAACTCATCAAGCAGATCCATCGCCTTCGCGAAGGGTGCGCAGGAAAGCTCGTGCTTATCCGGCAGCAAACCTGAAACTTCACCATCGCCGATCGTTGTAAAGCAAATTCGGTAATAGCTGCAGTTTATAACCTGTTGTTCAATAGAGAAAGGTCTGCCAGGTCCCTGTAAATAGCATTTTCCTTGACCCGTTCCATTCATAATAAAGAAGAGATAGAAATCTTCCTTATCGTCTCCGTCTCCGCCGTCCCAGTCACCTGTTTCTCCTTGCTCACCCACAACAAAGAAGCGGATCGATCGTAGCACATATTGAACTGAAGGAGCCGTCCCCGCTTGTTTGCCCTCTTCAATATCCATTTTTACTATCCAACGCCTTTCAATTGATATTCATTCTCAATATATATAGTGTAAATTAAAAAGAGCCGCCCTTCAACCTTCGTTGAAGAGTGACTCGTTCTTGCTCTATGATGGTGCTGATCCTTCTCCATAAACGTAATCTCTCTGATCCCTGTTATGAAGCTAACAATCGAAGCAAATCATCCATCTTCAACCCGTTGGCCGTAATGGCTCCCGTCTGCCAGTATGATCTTTCAACGGGATATACATGGCCGTTCTTAAATGCGGGAACGGTCTTCCATAACGAATTAGCCTTCATTTCTTCAAGTGCTTTTGCGTTACTCTCTTCCTCCCACGTTCCGTTGGACGGAAGCAAAATAATATGGTCCGCGTCAAGTTCAGGAATGACCTCGTTCGACAAGACGATATTGCCCTCCGTCATCGCTTCGGCGAACGCTGGTGCCTTCAGCCCAAGCTCCTTATACAAGATTTCTCCGACAAAGGTGTTATGGATACCGAAAATATTAATCGATTTGTCTGCGACGTTCATCCGCAGAACAACGATCTTCTCATCGCCGATCGCCGAGTTCAACTTTGCTTTCACATCGGCAATACGAGTATCATAATCGGCAATAACCTGCTCCGCTTTATCGCTGAGACCAAGCAGATCGGCGATTAAGGTCAAAGTTTTACGTGAATCCGCAAGTACATCGTCCGGCAAACGAAATGTCGGAGCTACTTTGGAATAAAGCTCGTATTGTTCTGCATCGACCTCTCCCGCACCGATGATTAAGTCTGGCTCGGATATAAGCAAAGCTTCGATATTTCCTGTTACATCGAACAACGGCACGTCCAGCTTCAGATAATCCTGCTTACCCCACATCGGGTTATAATATTGCACAATAGGCGTTACCCCAAGTGCAACCAAATAATCTTCACGATAAAGAGCTGAGATTCTCTTCGGATTGGTCGGAATCGCTACCTCTCCAAAGCCATCGGTTACAATGCGTGTTTCGGTCTGAGGTAGCGCCTCGCTGGTCGCAGCCGTTGCCTGTCCAGTCTGATCGGCAGGTACTGTAGACGCACCTTGATCGCTTGTCGATCCGCAACCTGTCACCATAATCATTGCTGCCGTTATAAGCGATATCCACCTGATTTTCATAAATTCTGAACTTGCCATGTCTGCCTTCACTCCCGTAAGTTTTATGTATTGTAGCAAAATAATTCGTTAATTTATAATGATAATCATTATCATTTTGCTTGAGTCGATTTTACCCCATTTCGGATTGCATGCTCAATATACATTCTATATGATCGGCTTTATACAAACTCGTCATTTTCGTATTTCAGATAAAATGTTTTATCCTTTTCTGACCTTGGCTCCGAAAAAAATGTACCGTTAACATAAAACAAGCCGCTAAAATAGCGACTTTAATTTGGAGTATGTTGTTGTCTGAAATCGTAGTGTCCTTTTTTAAACATCCAATGCTTTGAGTTCTAATTTAACAGGAAAGGTATACCCCATCGATTCCAACAAGCTCATTGCTTCCCTATTTTGTTCATTAACCAGCGTATTAACTTCGTTCCGGCCATTGTTAATGTGGTACTCATATGCCTTCGTTATAAGCAGTTTAGCCAGTCCTTTATTACGCCATCTCGGAATGACGAATAATCTTTCAACGGCACCAGTCTGCCAGCACATAACACTGCCAACAAGTTCATCGCCTTCAAATGCGGAAATCGTATGCAGCTCTGGGCCACCCATCATCCATTCCAGCATATTTACACTTCGGTATATGACGCCTTGATAAAATTGATTTTCCAGTTCGGTATATCGGATTCTCTCCTCTTTGGATTCCATTGGGTGAAACTGAACTTGGACTCCAACAGGCGTACTGACCACAGGTATCGGTTTTTCAAGTGAACGCTTTGCTACATAATAGGTCTGATAAGCTTGAAATCCTTTCTCTTCGTAAAATTCTCTATCTCCATAAAAGTCTTTCCACGCAACCAGTTTTGTTATTTTGTTTGGATTACGGAGCCTACGACACATATCTAAAAATACGGGATAAAGAGCCGTTCTCAGTTCATTCATACGATCTAGCGCTAATTCATTAGTAGGCATCTCAATTTCGAATACATCATGATCATCAGCTATTCCATGCCGCAAGTATCCCACACCAATTAAATGCTCGTGCTCGTTAAATACACAACACATTCTCTGATAATCGTAATCTTTATTGTACTTAAAAAATATCCAAGCTTTGTGACTTAAATCTTTCACTGCCTCCTCTAATTCAGTGCAGTATGGACGAATTTGTAGTGACATTCTAATGTCCTCCTTAAAGTGTTTTCAATCAGCAAAGGAAACCTTTGTATTAGTCCCTATTCCCTTCATAAGAAGAGTGGGAAATTATATTCTGCAGCAGACCTACTGCTTTTTCTGAAAATGCGGTTGCCCCGAACAACGTTGCCGTTTGTTCTAGGTGGGATATGATGGCTTGTATCATTTCTATATCGGATGCCGTCAATATTAGCGCGGGTAGTGCATAAGTTTTATCTTCATACTGATACCCTCGCCTTTTAGGATTGTAGATCAGAGGAGCACAAAGCGTATTGGTTAAATATTCGATATCCCTACAGGCCTGCCGAACGGATATTTCAAAATGCTCCGACAAATGTCCGCTATTAGGGTACTTTCCGAACCGCACCTGCTCATCAAACCACAGAATTCGATGCATATTGCCCATTTTGTCTCACCACACGTTCCTTTTTTCTATGTATGAAGCATTTCGTCGTATTGTCTTGCGATTCTCCCCAGACGTTCTTCTACATTGATTCGACTTTCTCGAAATATCCATTCCTGGAATGCATCATTGTTCCAAAAACGCCATAGCTTCATGCTGGACACATCAAATGCGCTCTGCCTTGCATTCTCTAACGATTCGAGAAAAGGGATATATAAGGGATCGGACTGCTGTCCGCTTATTTCAGCTGCTGTACGCGATACCACCAGATTATGTTTAGCCCATTCTCTGCCCGGCTCTGTATGTGGAGAAGCAAGCTCCTGAAGAAATGCCCAGGCCAGCTGCACATCTTGGCACTGTGCGGAGATGCAGTATCCATAAACCTGGACAATGTTGCGCAGCGGCTCTTCTCCCATACGAGGAGGCATAACAACACCAAACGTTTCCCGTTGCTCTTGCCCCATAGGTTTAATCGTCCAGTTCGCATCGTAATACATCGCCATCTTATGGTGTACAAAGCAGGAAAACCAGGTATCCCTTCCTACATCCTCAAAAGGCGTTATTTCTAGAGGGTGGTACATTTCAAGGTACCTCTGAATCGCTTCAACAGTTTCAGCCGAATCCAGATAACCGGCTGCCTTCGTTCCATCCTCAGATAAAAACGCTCCTCCATTGCTCCACACAAGCGGCTCAACTGGAAGAAGCCTTGGGACCAAATAAGCCCCGTAGCGAATTACTTCGCCATCCACATCATAGCGGTTCAACATACGGGCTTTTTTCACAAATTCGTCCCAGGTCCAATTTTCCTTTGGATAAGCAATTCCGGCTTGGTCAAAAAGAGCTTTGTTGTAGAAAACCCCAGTCGTTTCCGCCATTACCGGAATAGCTCCCATTCTCCCTTGATCCTTAGTAGCCTGGAGTATTGACGGATAGAAGTCCAACAAGTCGAACGATCCATCTTCTAGCAGGTTATTGAGCTCCAGAATGATTCTACGATCGAGAAGGCTTCCGATGTCGCTGCCGTCCCACTCGATCAGATCAGGGGCATTACCATGTTGGACACGCTGCTCGAGTATCTCTCTGGGCAGAGGTTCGATCTCAATAAACACTCCTCTATGCTTTTCCTCAAAATTTTTCTTTGCCATCTCAAGTACCTTCTGTTTTTTATCATCGCTCACGGTGACTGTTAATCTCATCTGCATATGCTCCTTTCGTTTAACTGACATAATCATACAACAACTGGTATGACACAATGTGTCATGGTAAAAAAATAGAAAATAAAATCTGGAAGAAAAATAAAAAAAGCCGCTAAAATAGCGACTTTGATGAACATATGCCAGCAAATCTTCAGACACATAACGAAGCATTTATTCGAACAATATTGCCGTTCCGATGGAGCAAAACAAACCGAAGGTGTTTCAATATACGTCGGTTTGTTTTATTTTATCAACAGCTGGCTTTCCGCATGATGACAAGCTGGATTAGCACATACTAAGGAACAGTTGGCTGAAGATACATAACGGAGGTCCCTTCATGGTATTTACAATCACAATGATTATCGTTGTACTATTTGCAATCTGGGGAGCTGTAGCTCCTGATCAGCTAGCGAGTGTAGCTAACGCAGCCTACAACTTCTCTATTCAGAATTTTGGCTGGTTTTATTTGCTGGCGACACTTTTCTTCCTGATATTCGCTTTTTATCTGGCGTTTAGCCGATTTGGCATTATCAGGCTGGGGGATGACGATGATGAACCGGAATATTCAACGATTTCCTGGCTATCCATGCTGTTTAGCGCTGGTATGGGTATTGGACTGGTTTTCTGGGGAGTTGCTGAACCGCTATCCCACTATCTATCTGCACCGGAGGGAGCGGAACCCGGAACAACGCAAGCCGCAAGACTTTCTATGCGCTATTCCTTCTTCCACTGGGGGCTGCATCCTTGGGCTATCTATACCGTTATTGGCCTAGCCCTGGCTTACTTCCAGTTCCGGAAAGGTTACAAAGGGCTAATCAGTTCCACTTTTATTCCTCTGATCGGTGAGCGTTTAGCTGCTGGCTGGCTTGGCAAGCTCATTGACATTCTGGCAGTCATTTCCACGATCTTCGGTGTTGCGACCTCGCTTGGTTTGGGGGCACTTCAGATCGGTGGGGGCCTGAATTATTTATTTGGTATCCCTAACTCAATTACAATCCAGGTTGTCATTATATGCGTTGTAACGGTACTGTACTTAATCTCCGCAACCTCCGGCCTGGATAGAGGTATCAAGATTCTGAGTAACACCAACCTGGTGATCGCTGTGCTGTTAATGTTGTTTGTATTGGTGACGGGTCCGACTACGTTTATATTTGACACATTCACGACAACCTTGGGCAGTTACATGCAAAATATTATTAATATGAGTTTGAGGTTGACCCCGTTCTCAAGAGAGACCTGGATTGGAGTATGGACGTTATTTTACTGGGCATGGTGGATCGCGTGGGCCCCATTTGTCGGCACCTTTATTGCGAGGGTATCCAAAGGAAGAACGGTAAAGGAATTTGTAATTTACGTCATGGTTATTCCAAGCCTTTTTGGATTCATCTGGTTTTCGGTGTTTGGCGGAACAGGACTTCACTTGGAATTGTTTGATGCAGTCCATCTGGCGGAGGCCGTCAAGGAAGATACGACAACGGCTTTATTCCTAATGCTAGAGCAGCTGCCATTAGGAACGATCGTGGCATTCATCGCCACACTCCTGATCATGATCTTCTTTATCACGTCAGCGGATTCGGCTACTTTTGTGCTGGGCATGCTGACTTCAGATGGCAAGCTTGACCCGAGTGCAAAAGTGAAATTAACCTGGGGCATCATGCAATCTGCCATTGCGGTCGTACTGTTAATCAGCGGAGGATTAAACGGCCTTCAGACGGCCTCCATTGTGGCGGCACTGCCGTTCGCTGTGGTTCTTATCGGTATGTGTGTATCATTACTCAAGGCTTTGCAGGCTGAGGACAGAGAGCGTCGTCAGAAGGAAAAACGGCAGCGCCATAAATTGAGAAAACTGCTTGAGGAACAAGAAAACGCGTAGTATGCTTTGCTTTCACAAAAAAATTGCACCAACCCCAAAAAAAGTCGCTATTGTAGCGACTTTTTTTGTAATATATTTATTCGGATTAGGGTTCAGGGCGTCGCTATTCACGACGGTATTTCTATTGTAATGACTTGGAAAAACCCGATCTCCAAGTAGGATATTGAAGAATCCATCCGCGTTCGTTTTTGGCTTTATGATTCGAAGCCCCTCTCTCCCACGGAGCTGCTCCTGATTGAATTTCTGGTGCTGGTGCACCCAAGGCTTGAGCGTATACAGGGAGCCATTCTATGCCTTTGGCCGGTTCATCATCCACAATGTTATACGTACCCGTTGGCCAACCCAGCGCCAGCAAAGCAGCATTTGCAGCATCTTCAACATGAACAAAAGACGATACCCCATCCGTTGCCTTCATTTCTTGGTTCATGACTTTTTTTGCTGTATCCCCATTTTTATCATACCAGGTTGCAGGTCCGTATAAGGTACCATACCGTAAAATGACATACGCAGGAATTTCTTTTACAGCTTCCTCCAGGGCAACAACACCGTTAATCGTTGTATTTCTAGGCATAGGAGCAAACTTATCTAATGCTGTTTCTTCTACCGCAGGAGTTGGACCAGGTTCATATGCCCATGAGATGCTCTGCGCGATGATTTTTTGAACCTTCGCCTGTTTTGCCGCATCTACCAGATTTCGGGTTCCTTCAATGCGTATGCGCGCATTTTCTGCCGAGCTGCCTTGACTTAATGAGGTTAATTGATGAATTACAACATCAGGTTTAACTTCTGTTAGAATATTCACCATTTGCTGCCGATTGAACACATCTGCAAGAATGGCTTTTGCTCCTGTTTGTTCAATAGCTCCTCTTTGCTCTTCTTTCCGCGTCATGCCAAAGACATCGTGACCAGCCTGTACGAGTTGCGGCAGCAACAATCTTCCGATAACACCACTTGCACCAGCTACGAAAATTTTCATGAAAATAGACCTCCAGATTCTTTTTTTGCGTTCTATTATTTGGACAATTCTTATACTTTATTTTGATAAAATTAATGAATCCTCTTTAGACATCATAGTCAGGGATATGATCCCCATCACTATAGAGAAGAATACCATTGCCAATATTCCTGCATTAAAATGACCCATACGATCATGCAAATAACCAGTCAGGAATGGCCCGGACGCTCCAATCAGAAAGCCTATGCACTGTGTCATAGCCGCCCATGAGGCCGCCTCTTCAGGCGAAGTAGTCAGTTCAACCGGAAGCAAGTTGAGCAGTGCAAACAGCATCCCCGATCCCAAACCACAAATGAACACAGCAAGCCATAGATAAGTGGAAAAGAAAATAAGTAACAGACCAGCAGCTTGCATCATGGAGGATACGATGAGCCAGTTTCGTCTTGAAGCATGCCTTTTAAGAAGCTGCTGCAATACGGTACCACTCGGAATTTGTATCAATGCGAACAAAGTAACCATAAGCCCTGCGTGAAGCTTGGATGCACCTGCTCCAATAAGGATTAAGGGAAGCCAACCTAAAAGGGAATAGAATACAAGGCATAACATTCCGAACTGCGCGGCTAGAATCCATGCTTTTCCCTTTTGCCAAGGTAGTTCTAACGATTTTCTGTATGAAACGGTTGAATTCAGTTTAGAGCTGGAAGGCTGTCGCTTCTGTACATTAAACCATAGCGGCAAAGCGATAATGACAGGTATCACCCAGAACGATAATGACATTTGCCACGACTGAAGCCTCCAATGCAAGGGTGATGTAAGGCTCGAACCAAGTGCCGCACCCAATGCTAGAGCCATAGAATAGATTGCAATCATGGAGGGTGCCCTGTCAGCCATATGCTTTTTAATAAAGCCCGATAACAAAGGTCCCATCATCGCAATACCTATACCGGATAACAATGTAGTGAAGAATAACAATGAAGCGGAATGGATAAACAGGCGTAAAAGTGTACTGCCTCCGATCAGCGTCAGGGAGAAGGTGATGACCTGTTCAATTCCCAGTTTTTCACTCAATTTTACAGAGAACGGAGCAAGTATTCCCATACATAACACAGGAATAGAAACGAGCAGGCTGGATACAGCCCCGCTTAGGCCGAGATCCTGTTGAATGCTTCCCAAGACAGGTGCAATAGATGAAACAATGGGTCTCAGATTGAGTGATGCCATAAACAGTGCCGTAACGAATAGCCAACGATTCAATTCGTACTCTTTGTCATTTGGTAGGATTGGTATGGGAGATATACTCTCAGCTGCTGCGCTCATCGTTGGTGATCTAAGCCGGTTAGTTCTACGTTTTCTCATACGATTCGCTTCTTTCTATAGAAATGGGATTTGGCATGACTTATAATATCATGATATATTGGTCATCCTTAGTTCCATTTTTGAAGCATTTTGACCATACCACTTTATAATAAAAGGAGATCTTTCATGCAATCCGGACGGAATGAAACGAAAACCAGACAGGTATACTCGTGGATCAGAGACCGAATAATGCAAGGCAGTTACAGGGCAGGAACCTCCCTTCCCTCCACCCGAGAGCTTGCTAAAGAACTTGGGGTCTCACGCGCCCTTATTGTGGAGGTATATGAGCAGTTAACAGCTGAAGGATTTTTGGAAGGTAAGCAAGGCTCGGGAACCTTCGTAAGAGATATAGGCGCAAGCAGACCGCTGCATGTACAATCTGAAGAACTTGTTGACAGGCATGAGAATGTCTCCCCAGCATGCGAGAATCATGTATCCTGTATTGATTTTCGTCCCAGCTTTCCTGCTCTCGAGCATGTCCCCCTTCAGAAGTGGAAAAGAGTTGCACTGGATGTGTATCATGATCTTCCTCCTTCTATGCTTGGATACCCGGAGGATATGGCTGGCGATATTGAGCTTCGACAAGCCATTTGTGAGCTTCTTTTGCATATCAAAGGACTTCACTGTCAGCCATCGCAAATTATTATTACAGCTGGTGCAACCCAGGCTTTTTCGATCCTCGGCAAGCTTTTATTAGCGCCTGGTGAAACGATTGCCATGGAAGACCCGACGGCAACATTTATCCATAATCTTTTCGCTGAAACGAACGCCCGGATTATGCCTGTTCCCGTCGATGCCGATGGTTTATGTGTAGAGCGGCTGCCAACCGATGTAAAGCCCAAATGCATCTTTGTAACACCTTCTCATCAATTTCCGTTTGGGAGCATTCTGTCGATCAGCAGGCGCCTCCAATTACTTGACTATGCTCGAAGCACAGGTGCCTACATTATAGAGGATGATTATGACAGCGAGTTCCGTTATGGGGGAATGCCTGTTCATGCCCTGCGAGAGCTGGATGCTGAGCGGGTAATCTACGTAGGAACGTTTAGTAAAAACATGTTCCCTGCACTAAGGCTCGGTTATATTGTAGCCCCGCAAGAGCTGGTGGAATCGATCGTGCAGCTCAAACGTACGACCGATATGCAGTGTCCTGCTTTATCGCAAATCACATTGGCCCGATTTATGAAGGAAGGGCATCTGAAACGTCATATTTTGCGAATGAAACGAATTTATCATAAGCGAAGAAGTCACTTGATTCATGCGTTAACGGATACGTTCGGAGAAAGGGTTCAAATATCGGGTGATGCTGCTGGTTTGCATCTTATCGCAACTTGGCCAGGACGAAACGCCGATCTTTTGACTGCAATGGAGCTTGAGGAGCATCGTATCAAAATCTACCCGGCCGAGCGATACACGATTCGCAAGGATCAGTACAATGATAGCCTTATCATGGGGTTTGGCAATGTGAACGAGGCTCAGATTTCCGAAGGAATTCAAGCTCTTGCTCGATTTATATAAATACAGTAAGCCGTTATATTCAGCTCAGACGATCTGAAATTGCAAGCAAAAAGGAAGGGCCACTGCCCTTCCTTATCTATAATTCATTTCATTGTACCATCAGATGATCCCTTCATCGTAATAGGATACCTGCACATTTTTTCGGACGATTTCTTGCAGACCTTCCTCATAAAATGGCATCAGTGCATCCGCTTCTTCAAGACGAATCCAGGCTATTTGTCTGATCTCATCAGGTCTTGAAATGGCTTCAACCCCACTCGATATACATGCTCTGAAGGTTACACATATGCCATGTTCGGAACAATCCTTCTTCATATACTCATTAATAGCTACGACTCCCCGGAGCTGTACATGTAAACCTGTTTCTTCAAACACTTCACGAATGGCAGCGGCTTCTAACGTTTCGTGAGCTTCAACTTTACCACCCGGAAGAGTCCACGTCTCTGAGCCTGTATTTTGAACCATTAATAGATGTGAATCATTCGCATCAGTAATCAATGAATAGACGGTGTATACTCTGTTCATCCTATAATCCTTTCTAGATGCTCACGATAATGACCCCGAGAAGAATAATGGCAATGCCCGTCCATTGGCTCTTCGTCAGCTTTTCTTTTAAAATCCAGCCAGCCATAAGTATGGTAACGACACTATATAATGAAGTAAGGGCCGTGGTGCTTGTGGTATAATCAACGGTTTGTCCCATATTAAAAGAGAGTAAAGCTCCTGTATCCAGCAGTGCAGCTACAACGAGAATCAGACCGGTGGACAGGCCTATTCGTGGGAGTTGAACCTTTTTAACCCGTAGAAGTATAAACGCACAAAAAAACTGTATGATCCGTGTGACGAGTACAGGAAGAATTACACCCAGATGAGGAGTAATGTATCCGATCGCCCAAAAATAAAAACCGATGCAGATTGAGGCGATAATGGCCTCGGGTATGCCCGATAATGTCACTTGTTGTCCGATGCTTTTGCTTGATCTCGTAACCGTCAATACACCAATAACCAGCAGCAGAACACCTATAATGGAATTGATCGGCAACCGCTCACCGCCAATAAAAGCGAGAATCGCAGTCACCACTGCAAATCCCGAGCCGATCGGAGAAACGATGGATAGGGTCCCCTTTTCAAAAGCTCGATATAACAATAACGTGCCTGCAAAGTTGACTATACTGATGCCGGCTATTCCAACCCATACCAATGGGCTTTGGTCAATATGAGGTGATTGCGTAAGTACATACCCTCCCAGCAATAGTGAGGCAATGAGCTGAATCCCGAGCAAGGCAGGCAACGTTTGCACCTTTCTCGTGGCCTGGGTAACCATAAAGTCGGATAGACCAAAACAAAGTGCTGCAGTCAGGCCAAATATCATACGTTTATCCTCCAAATTTCTCTTTCTGCCCATGCACCCGAGTTAATTATGATTTATGATGGTGACACCGAATTCTGGTCGCAGCCTTCATTTTGTTTCGGCTTATGTTTATGGTTCAAAGTCTTCTTTTCCCCATACTTGTATATCAACACAAAGCTGAACATAAACAAACTTGCAAAAAGTGTGACAAGAGGTATACTCCACACTTTTTCTACGGGAAATACAAAGGTCAGTAGCGGTATAGCGTACAAGGCAGGAATTCGGGCATGAAAAAGGCGTGATATCACGACGATTAAAATCATATCAATGAACGCAGCCAGTACCTGCGAATCCACCTGTATAAAAATAAGAGCGCCAACGGCAGCGGATATCGTTAGGGTAAATCCTTGCTTAAACGCCATTTTTGCTGTGTAGATCGGCTTTTGGAGCGATTCGTAAACGACGACGAAAATAGGTGGAATCACTGCCATGTGTTCATAACCCAGTAACCAGCAAATACTGAGCCAGCATAGTGAGATAGCCAGGAAAATCACCATATATTTGTATTGAATCATCGACTTTGCTGCGAGATTTTTATGAAGCTGAAACACGACAACTCCGGCCATTAAGGTCAATGTGAATGCAAAGACGATCGATACAAATGACCAATCCTGTGCATGAATGGCGAGTGGTAATAGACCTGTAGCAATGGCGGGAGCGAGGTTAGAGCGTATTAATCTCAGAAATAACATCATTATAAATAGGGTAAGCATTACCTTTATCGGATAAATGATTTGGAACTGATTCATGGTCAGACCGATCGCAGCTGTCATGGTCGGTGCAATGAAAATGACGGAAGGACGTCTGATCCACCCTGGTTCTCTGTATACCCACATGGCTATAGCCATCGCTGCAACCTCTGGTAAAATGATCTCTGCATGTTGTAACCATACGGACAAACTAACCATCAATAGAATAAATGATATCGCAAGAACGTAAGGCAGCTTGCCTATTTTGTTCGTTGCGGGATTTGCTGCATTCATACGCTCCCCCTTCATTCCAACTTCAAACGATTGCTGCTGTTGGATCATCATAGCTATGATTAATGTGCAGTTGTACAGCATGCTGTTAGATTTATGCTAACATGAACATTTTTAATGTTTTAAGTACCACTCTATGCATTTTTTTGCATACCAATTTTTGAATTAAAGCAAAAGAAGACTCAAGATAGGTGAAGACCCAAGATATGGTATGAGCATTCTCCTTTATCTTCTGGGGAAAGGGATGGTGTGATAATGAAAAAAAGTCGCTAATTTAGCGACTTTAATCTTACAGAAGAAATCAACTCCTGTTCAAAATGCCTAAATATGCACTCCAAGGTCCAACATCTGTCCTGTATCTCTCCGCCATGACTCTGACAATTTGCGCAATATGTGTAAAATCATGAACGACCCACGCAGAGAGCAGCTCCCTCAACTTCACGCTGCCGAATTCCGGATGCAAGCCGGTCTTCTCCAGATCAGGATTGGAATAAATGATATCCTTGAGTGTGGAGATATTTTTCATTCTGATGCTACTGAACTCCTGTAGTGCTTCCTCAACGCTTCGTTCAGATATCTGTTTCAAATGGGAGAAACGGTCAAAGGCTGGGAATCGATGAGGTCTACCCTCCAGCACGATGGATTCCACCCGCGGAATCCAGTTATGCTTCTCCGCTTCAATGAAATGTTCAATCACTTCGTGTGCATTCCAGGTTCCTTCACCTTCATTGCATTGCAGCCATGCTTCTGACAGACCAGATAAGAAACGCTCCAGAGTTTGCGGCGTGCGCTCCAGAATTTCAATAGCTTCATTTACATGAAAATTAATGTTAACGCACCTCTCAGTCGTCATCTGCCATTTTATTTATTTTTAACTGCGGCCTCTCTGCTGCATCTGCAGAATTCCTTGTAATATCACTTCAATTCCCCAGAAGAATCTTTCCTTAGAGTCAATATCCCCTGAGAAAAATTCTTTTTTGAGACTATTCATCAGTGGAAAACGAACCGGATCTGCTTCATTATAGTAATTCTGGGTGCGTTCCATTTGCTCGCTTGATCTGGCAGCCTTCTCCAAGGCAACAGAAGAAACATACAGAAGCAAAAGATCTGTTCCCCAAGCAGCTGAGGTGGAGGAAATTCCACCCTTTTGCAGTACGGCAAGCAAATATTCATTCAGGCGAAAAGCATTATCACCGATAGGAATCGTTCGAAGAGATAGCTCTGCCAACCCGGGTTGTTCAATAAGTAACATTGCATAGCCATATAGCGTTTGGGACAATTGATCCTTCCAGTTATCGTCCGTAATCTCAGGCAGGTGCAGCTCTCCAAGACCAAGGTCAAGCACATACGAGCTTAATTCCTGCAAATTTTTAACATAAACATACAGTGAAGATGGGCCTGTGTCCAGCTGCTTGGCGATCTTCCTCATGCTCATGCCAGAGGTTCCTTCCTCCTTTAACAAATCATAGGCGGTCTTTACAATCAGTTCATGACTCAATGCTTCTTTCGCTGGTCGGTTACGTCGACTCACAATTTCGTGTTTAGGTTTCATCATACTTTTCTTATAACATGCCAGGAGCCAATAGTAAATACTAGCGTGAGATCACATTATGCCTGCTGCTCATACTTGTCGTGATAAGATTGCATTAAATGAGCCAGGTTCGGTGCGGCATGATCCGAGAAGCAAAGGATGAGATTTTGATTAGATTCGTCTGCTTTTTCAGAGGAATACTTGAACATTTTCTCCTCATATTCTTCAATGGCTTCCGCTGTATTCTTGTTTCTTACAAGGGCAAGAGCAAGCTCCAATGCATCCAGCATAGCAAGGTTCACACCTTCTCCGGCAAAAGGTGACATGACGTGAGCCGCATCTCCGATTAACGTGACACCAGAGTTTCGTTCCCATCTGAAGCCGACTGGCAGCATGTAAATCCTTCTTGGCAAAATAACATCCTCCGCATACCGAATATAATTCTGAAGCGATTCATTCCAATCGTGGAAAAGATCAAGCAATTTCGCTTTCATTTCCTGCGGGTTATCGTTCCGAATGTGGTCTAACCAGTCCCGTTCGACCTTGAAACTTGCATATACTTTGATCCGTCCGTCACCATTCAATTGCCCTAATATCCCTTTATGATCATCTAGTGCAAACATCTTCCCACGTGAATTGAACGCTGCCAGATCCGGGTGATTGCCTGCAGTAACGTTAAGCTCCAGCATAGTCAGACCTGAATATTCTACATCGATATCCGTAAGCAGCGGGCGAACACGTGAGAATGCACCATCAGCACCAATGACAAGGTCAGCCACCTCTACGTTGCCATTCTCAAAATGAAGCTCGGACTTGCCCGCGCCTAAAGAAACAAGCTTTTCAAGTTTATAGCCATATCGTATTTTAGACCGATCTAATTTGTTTAAAAGCAAATCACAAAGGGTGCCACGGTCAATCTCAGGGCGATGCTGCCCTTCCGACATATCTTCATCGGCCACTTCATCGATATAAATTTTCCCTGTTTTGTCCATTAATCTGAAATCTTCGCCTTCATACCGTGCGGCTTGCTGAAAGGCTTCATATAATCCAGCTTCTTTCAACGCGAGCTGCCCGGAATCTTCATGAATATCTAGAGATCCTCCTCGTTCATGACTTTTGTCCTCCTGCTCACGCTCGTAGATAACCGCGGGAATGCCATGTTTCTGTAAAATAAGGGCAAGTGTTAAACCTCCAGGTCCACCTCCGATTATTGCGATACGACGTTGTTCTTTTGAATTAACTGTTGCCATTTGTAAACATCTCCTTAGTATATCCTCATTGTATTGTGTCAGCTTAAGTTCAACATTCGAGCAATCTGCTTTACCTCTGATCATTGGAATCAGGATAGCATCTGTGCGCTTATGATGTATTATATTTATAACATTACGAACACCGTTCGTCAAGAACGGTGTTCGTAATGTTATAATCCATAGTTATTTATGTATATTTTTTTAGCAGAATTTCTTTAGATTGCTCCCAATGTAAATTCTTACTTTTGTTAAAACCCAATATTTTTCAACATAAAAATCACCATGACTGCCAACCTTATTGATGTAAATTCAAATCCAATACATTTGAGGAGGAAAGCAACATGAATAAGACAGGCCTTGCAATTGCTGCATGTATGCTGTTTGCTGCTACTGCTGCATCCGCTTCCGCATCTG
>NZ_JBNOKM010000026.1:0-67073 GCF_050171015.1 Paenibacillus sp. TC-CSREp1
CGTACCCATCCCGAACACGACCGTTAAGCCCTCTAGCGCCGATGGTACTTGGACCGCAGGGTCCTGGGAGAGTAGGAAGCCGCCAAGCAAAGAACCACTGCCGATGATGTTCGGTGGTGGTTTTTATTTTTTAAGATTTTTTGCATATGATGCGCTTACATCTTCGTTATGTGAAGGTAACATTTTTGTTACGGATGGCAGGGGTAAAACCAGTATAATAGGACTATGTTAAATATGCTAAAAGTACCTGACCGAAGAGCTGGATTGTGCAGCTGTGAAAAGGAGGGTGTGTGTGTTAAGTTGGCGGAGAGTTGGACTTCATTCCATACTGTTGCTTTGTCTAGCGATTGTTCTTGCAGGCTGCGGTGAAGCTTCAGGATCTGTATGGACCTCTTATGAAGGTGCGGTTAACGAGAAGAGTTTTCCGGTACCCAAAGTAGCGAATAAATCTGACCAGTCCGAGAATAACTCGGATATGGATTACGTTCGATATACATTGTCTGGAATTAATGAAGGTATGAGCCTACCCGAGGTTTATCTTGACGAGATTAAAAGTTGGGGATGGACGGAAAAGCAGACTAAACAATCCTCAAACACTTCCAGCAACCTGCATGTTTTTGCGAAGGAAGGACATATCGTACAGTTAGCTGTTCATGATGGGTCTTTTACTTTAATGGTTCCTCGGAATGAAACAACGCAAACGACCGTTAAATCACTTGGTGAAGATGATTGATCGGATTCATGATGTGACGTAACAATTAACAATGTAATGTTCCCATATACTGAATGTCCTCTTCGATACGATGAGGGCTTTTTTATTTTTTTAAGCAGCAGAGAAAGGAGAAGGAAAAGGGTAACCCCGGAGTTTTATGATAAGGCATAGAAAAGGACATCTGGAGCAAAGGAAAGAGTAAGCAAACCCGATGCTGTGGATAAGATGAAGGTCAGATAAATCGGGGAATAAAAAAGGTTATCCACAGTGGATAACCTTTTTTGGATGATAGATTTAAATCTCATGATGAGGTACAGGGATGATGTCGGATTCACCTTACTGAAGATAATAAGAGACATCTTGCTCGTTTAATTTAATGAGGCCATCTTTACGTCCGCGAGCGAGGATGAGTATGACGTAGAAGCGAGGTCCAAGCATCCAGAGGTGCCAGAATAGCAGTGACATCGTGAAGGACACCGGCGACCATAACAGGCACACAGTAATGATACATAAACCGATCCAGCTCATGTTCAGATGAACACGGACAAACATGCGATAGCTAAAATGCTGATCTGGAACGTAGCCGAACCAAGGCATTCTGAGGTTCCAGCGCCAGCGCTTCGCATAGGAGGTGCGTACCAGCAGCAGGATGGTTCTGGCGATGACATAATGAATCCATAGGGTGATCGGCCCTGCCAGCAAAAAGAAGAAGAGGCCGGTCCAGGAGAAGGCTAGCAGATTAAAAAAGAGCATCATAACGGGTAAACACAGGTAGCTGTATATGACACTGCGGGCAATAGCCTTTTTTTTCAGAAGACGGTACTGATAAAAGGTTGCCTTATTCTCCGGTTCGGCGATCATACGATTATAAATCCTCCTTCAGGTATACAGTAATAGAATGGGCTATGCATATGTATTTGGGGATATGGATGATAGGGCTGGAAAACTCTGATATCGTTATCATATCTTATATATCGGCTGAAATTCCAAGTTTTTTTAAGATTATTATTATGAAGTTTGGATTACGGTAAGACTGTATAAAGGGTTAACATTGGTTCATGATAAGGGAAATGGGTGATCCTATCCATGCAGAGGATGCTTGAGCATAGATTACCGGTTGTAATTTTCGGTACAGACACCTATAGAGGTGGAAGCGAATATATATATTTTATAGAAAGAAAGCACTATGAAAATGTTTAAAATAATAGAAACTGTGCAATACTGATAGTAAACGTAAAACAAGGTGGGATGGTTCATGGAAGAACATGCCGAACACACATGTATTATTTGCGAACAGAGGAAGAGAGAAGGCATTTTTATTGTATCTGAATTCATATGCGATACTTGTGAAGCTGAGATGGTTCATACCGATGCGCAGGATGCGAAGTATAATTTTTTTATTCATCAGATGAAACAGATATGGGTACAAAAGAACGCTTGAGTTGACTGCCAAATGAGCGTCTCATGGAGGTTTTATTCTCCGGTTAAACGTTAGAAATTCATATTCTTATGCTACTGAATTGAGAAGGGCCTATGGGCCCTTTTTTTGTTATGTGATGTGGAGCAATATCTTGTGTGGCCTGTATAGAAGGCGTATGCTGATTATAACGAATACAGGTTCAATGGGCATAAAAAAAGAATAACAGTCACAGGATGGTTAACTTATGAATGAAAATAATAAATCAAAGGTTGGCAAAGAGAAGGCACCTATATATGAAGCATTACTTGCATACCGTCATTCGAAGCAGCGTTCATTTCATGTGCCCGGACACAAAAATGGACAAGCCTATCATCGGTGGATAGGGCATACGAAGCAAGATACAGTGCAGGAACAAAAATGGACAGAAACGTTCACTGAGAAAGAAAGGGTGACAGGGACTGGACAAAAGAGGGAGCATGAACAGGGGGAGGCTGTCTTTGCGGGAGTGAATCCATTGAATCCTGTTGATGAGCAGAATCCTGCAGGACGATTGTATGATGCAGACCGTTTCCAGAATTCAGTTGTACCCGTTCGCGCGTATCTGGAGATGATGGAGATGGACGTTACAGAGATTACGGGCACGGATGATCTTCATCATCCTGAGGGAGTCATCAGGGAGGCGCAGGATCTGGCAGCGGATTGTTTTGGTGCGGAAGAAAGCTTTTTTCTGGTGGGTGGCAGTACCGCGGGCAATCTGTCTTTACTGCTGACGGTGTGCGATGAGCCGGAGAGTATTGTGCTGGTTCAGCGCAACGTACATAAATCGGTCATTCACGGTTTAATGCTGGGGGGCGCAAGGGCGGTATTTCTGGAGCCATGGGTTGACCCTGTATCTGGACTTGCTGTCATGCCGTCGGTTGAGACGGTTCAGGCTGCTGTCCAGAAGTATCCTGAGGCAAAGGGCGTATTTGTCACGTTGCCGAATTATTATGGCATGGGCGCGGATTTGACGCCAATTGCCGAGGTTTGCCATGATGCTGGCATGCCATTGCTCGTGGATGAAGCGCATGGCGCGCATTACGGGCAGCATTCGGAGCTGCCTGCGTCTGCACTGTCCTGCGGAGCAGACGGTGTAGTGCAGTCGACGCATAAGATGCTGGCCGCATTCACCATGGGAGCCATGCTGCACGTGCAGGGACCGCATTTGAACCGGTCCCTGCTGCGGCAGCGTCTGGCCATGGTGCAAAGCTCGAGCCCATCGTACCCGGTGATGGCTTCGCTTGATCTGTCGCGCCGGCTGCTGCATGTGCACGGCGCAGAGGCCTTCACGGCAGGTTTTGCTGCCGTGAAAGCCTTCAAGCGCGGCCTGGCGGAGCTGCCGCGCTTCCAACTGCTGCAGCCTGCGGATGTGCCGCTGCAGCAGGGGCCGCCGTGCGGCCATGAAGTGCCGGCGGCGATGCCTGGCCGCGCCGGCTATACCGCTCAGGACCCATTCAAGGTCGTCATATATGACGACACAGGGGTGCTGAGCGGTTATGGGCTGCAGCAGCAGCTGGAAGCCTGCGGCTGCGTGCCCGAGATGAGCGACGAGCGGAACGTCGTTCTGCTCTTCAGTCTTGGCTCGACCTTACAGGATGCCGAGCAGCTGTTAGAGGCTTTGCGACATATACATGAGGACAATATGCCGCCTGAGTATTCGCTGCCTTTGATCAGGTCTGCACAGTCAGTTGCCGAGAACAATCCACCAAAATATGTTTCCACGTGGAACATTAAGGAACAAAACAATGCTGTTTCGGAGCCTGTGGTATTCTCCCTTCAACCGATCAAGGAGACAGACACTATCGAATTACCCATTGAAGATAGCTCAGGCTACCGTTCGGCAGAAATGGTTATTCCGTATCCCCCGGGGATTCCTCTGTTGTATCCTGGAGAGCATATAAGTACCAAGGTAATAGCACGAATAAGAACTTTACGCGAGGAAGGAGCCAGGTTTCACGGAATATCCGATCATACAGCACGTACATTAAAGGTCATGAAGCAGCGTTAACGATGTGTGAAGAATAGAAAGCTCACTAGTGTTTAGCTTGCAGAAGGCTCAGATAGTATGTAGCATTTTCAGCTTTAGATGTTTCTATGGCTCTTGCTCTTGTCTTGTTATCCGCCATCACTAATGGAGCTGCTATTTGCCTTTACGGCAGGTTAAGACGATAATAGGGTGCTTGTCACCTGTTTGATTTAAAGTGATATATATCTTGGTTGAAAAAGGTCTTACGTTTCATGTTGGAGGAACAGCCTGCTTATAGTATGATAGAAAGAAAACAAGCTTGTATTATTTTAGTGTTATTAAATGCAGTTGTTTACGATACACCTCTGGGCGAGTGGCATCATATCCTGATGTAAGAGGGTCTAGGCACTTGCATAATAGCCTTGAATGGATGCAGCTATGAATACAGAAGGCAGGGAAGCATATGCAGGGCAGAGGTAAATTCATTACGCTGGAAGGAGGAGAGGGCTCAGGGAAAACGACGATGATCGGTAGAATCGGTTCTTATTTTGAGAAACGGGGTATACCTTACTTAATCACACGGGAACCTGGCGGGATTGAGATTGCAGAGAAAATACGCAGCATCATCCTTGACCCTCTTCATACGGCGATGGATGCCCGAACCGAAGCACTGCTCTATGCAGCAGCACGAAGCCAGCATCTGGCGGAGAAGGTAGAGCCTGCGCTGCAAGCGGGCAAAACGGTCATCTGTGATCGGTTTGTCGATAGCAGTCTGGCCTATCAAGGATATGCTCGCGGCCTAGGAATAGAGAATGTCTGGGCGATTAATCGTTTTGCAATTGGCGATTTGATGCCAGATGTAACTCTCTATCTCGATATTGAGCCGGAACAGGGACTTGGGCGTATTGAAGCTCACGATGGTCGTGAAGTCAATCGTCTGGATCTGGAGAATCTGGAGTTTCATCGTAAAGTACGTGAAGCGTACTTCCTGCTACAGAAGCAATTTCCAGAGCGTATTCAAATGATTGATGCTTCACAGAATCCGGATGAGGTGGAGAAAGCGATGATTTTGTCGCTGGAGAACGGGATTTTGAAGGATTTTGACGAGTAATTGTCTAATATATAGACATGGCATTTTGCTAAAAGTGCTTATTCTGAAGGAGGTTATGCAGGATGAAACTGATTGTTGCGATTATACAGGATAAAGACAGCAACCGATTATCCAGCGCATTGGTCAAAGCGAACTTTCGGGCAACAAAGCTTGCCAGTACGGGTGGATTTTTGAAGGCAGGCAACACGACGTTTATGATCGGTGTCGATGATAGTCAGGTCGAATCCGTTATGAACGTTATTCGCAGCAGCTGTAAGGTTCGTGAACAGCTCGTAACTCCGGTTACACCTATGAGCGGAACGACCGACTCGTACCTGCCGCTGCCTGTTGAAGTTCAAGTTGGTGGAGCAACGGTATTTGTTCTTCCGGTAGATCGTTTCGAGCATTTCTGATCTGTCTGTGCATGAAATCCATGAGTGTTTTCATTATCAATAGCATGATTGTATCTTGCAAGATGATAAGGAATGATGTAAAGGACGTATCCTGTATGCATACGTGCCAACTTATGGAGCGCCCTTTTTGATAAAAAGGAACCGGTACACTCTCTCCCAAAGAAGACTTTACTCCAGAGTGAGGACCTTCTTTGGGGAGAGACGAGTTAGAACACAATCGTAGATAAGATCATCTTTTCTACCATTATATATACAATGAAGTTTAAACATATAAGAACGATCTTACGCACAGGCGCAGCGCGCTCTGTGCTGATGTGCGATTGGCCTAACGATGAATAGAAAGCAGGCGTATCCATGAAAATTAATCCTGGATTCAGGCCGATGCAGAGTGGAATCAATACGAATGATTCCGGCTCCAAGCCGGTTCAATCCAAAAGTTTCTCTGATATGATGAATCACCAGGGCGAACGTGCTTCACAAGCAGAGCTTAATCGCCGACTAAGTGAAATTCAGCTTCAGGGCGAACGCTTGAGTCGTTCTATGACGATTCGTGAGCTGAAGGCTTACAAGCAGCTAGTCAAAAGGTTTCTTGAAGAGACGGTCCGCCGCGGTGTCACGATGAAGGAAACGCGGGGATGGGATCGTCGGGGCAGAGGTAAACGATACAAACTGATTGATGAGATTGACTCGGCTCTGTTATCTATGGCGGATGAATTGCTGGATACAGAAGAAGGGAAGATCACTCTTTTACAACAAGTAGGAGAAATTAGGGGGATGCTTATTAATTTAAGCTTTTGAGGAGGAAGTATGTCCTTTCAACAGATTAAGGGCCAACAGGCAGCCAAGCAATTGTTACAAAGCAGTTTGAGACGTCAGGCGATCAGTCATGCATATTTGTTCAGTGGTCCGCCCGGGAGCGGGCAGCTGCAAACAGCTCTGGCATTCGCCAAGGCAATCTTCTGCACAGAGCTTGAGGATGACGCCTGCGGGAAATGTCTTGAATGTCGTAAAATAGAACATGGAAACCATCCGGATCTGACGATACTGGCACCGGATGGGAATAACATTAAAATAGATCAGATTCGCGATTTACAGCGCATTTTCTCTTACCGGTCAGAGGCGGGACACCCCAAGGTGTATATCATAGAGCAGGCGGAGAAAATGACGGTTCAGGCGGCGAACAGCCTGCTGAAATTTCTGGAAGAACCTCAGGTGCCTGCAGTAGGTATTCTGCTTACAGATAACGGTCAAGCTATGCTTCCTACGATCCGCTCTCGTTCCCAACTGGTGCCGTTCAGTGCGCTCAATCCGGAGGAAATGCTTCAAATTTTGATAGAGGAAGAGTATCCTGTGAATCTGGCCCGGCCCGCTGTCCATTTAGCGTCAGGACTGGAAGCATGTAGAGAAATTCTCCAGCAGAATTGGTTTGCAGAAATTAGAAACGTAATGTTACAATTAGGGAAGGAGTCCCTGGGCAGAGGAAGCACATCCTTGATCTCGGCACAGCAGAAGCTTTTTAAAACAGGACTCTCGGAACATCTGGACATGCTGCTTAGTCTGTTCCATTTATGGTTCAGGGACATGCTGTATGTTCAGTACGGTAGGCATGAACATATCGTTTTTATAGATCAGTTAGACATGCTGTCTCAGTTGGCACATACCCGCAGCACGGAGCAGTGGGTCTCCTATATGGATTTGGCCGCGGCATGCAGAAAAAAATTGCGGTTTAATGTCAATGGCCAGCTTTGTCTGGAGCAATTTTTGATCGGTTTGGCATAAGGCTGGAGAGCATCATGTGAGTTCCAATCCTATGCAAACGGTTATAACTTCGGCGGGTTCCCTAAGAAGTCAGGGCTTCAGACGAAGTGGGGTTGGCTTACAAGGGGGTTAATTTTTTGTACAGTGTAGTGGGTGTCCGTTTCAAAAAAGCGGGCAAAATTTATTACTTCGATCCCCTGGACCTTCCTATCGAGCAAGAAAGCTGCGTGATCGTGGAAACGGCACGAGGGGTTGAGTACGGCAAGGTTGTCGTGGGTAAGAAGGAAGTAGGCGAAGCTGATGTGGTACTGCCGCTCAAAAAGGTTATCCGCGTTGCTGGTGATACAGATGCCCGCGTAGTGGATGAGAACAAGCGTGCAGCCAAGGAAGCTTTCGGTACTTGTTTAAATAAAATCAGAGACCATGGCCTCAAGATGAAGCTGGTCGATGTAGAATTTACGTTTGATCGCAATAAAATCATATTTTATTTTACGGCAGAAGGAAGAGTAGATTTCCGCGAGCTGGTCAAGGATCTGGCTAGCATCTTCCGGACACGAATTGAACTGAGACAGATTGGTGTCCGTGATGAAGCAAAAATGCTTGGTGGAATCGGACCTTGCGGACGTGTATTATGTTGCTCCTCCTGGTTGGGAGATTTTGAGCCGGTATCAATCAAGATGGCTAAAGATCAGAGCTTGTCACTGAATCCGACGAAAATTTCAGGGTTGTGCGGAAGACTTATGTGCTGTCTGAAATTTGAGCATGATAATTACGAAAGTGTGAGAGAAGAACTGCCGGCAGTAGGCAAACTGGTCATCACTTCAATGGGTGAAGGTAAAGTTGTCGGAATTAACGCAGGTAACCGCACGGTGCATGTTCAACTGTTCGACATCAGTAAAGTCAAAGAACTTCCGCTGGATGACGTCGTTATCAAGTAAACCATAAAGGTTGCTTCGGGGTGGAAACTTGGAAAAGAAAAATCTGTTCACACACATTCATGAAATGGAAACCCAAATGGGTCAGTTGCACGGTGATTTAGCAGAATTAAAAATGATTGTTAAAGAGCTGCTGGAGGATAATCAGCGGCTTACCATTGAGAATGAGCAGTTACGCAAACTGCTGAAGCGTGAAGCGCCGGCTGATCTGCCGATCTCCTCTGCGCTTGCACCTGTAGCAAGACCGGCTGGCCCGGCTGCGGGTGAAGATGTGGTGGGAGAGGGTTACGATAATCTGGCCCGGTTGTATCACGAAGGCTTCCACATCTGCAACGTCTATTATGGACATTTGCGGACGGAAGGAGATTGTCTGTTCTGCCTGTCTTTTTTGAATAAATGAAATGGCCGTAGGGATTCCCTACGGTTTTTTTTCAAGGTTATAAACGTTATAGAATACCGGAGGATGAGTGTAACATATGACAGACCATGAAGTGATTTTACAGGAGTCGGAGCGAATTGATGATCTGCTCTCTCACGACTTGCGAATTATTCAAAGCGATGAAGTGTTCAGTTTTTCGATGGACGCTGTATTGCTTGCACGTTTTGCATCTGTACCGAAGCGCGGACGTGTTCTCGATCTATGCACAGGTAACGGCGTTGTGCCTATTCTGCTGACAACACGTACACAGGCAAGCCTGGAGGGAATCGAGATTCAGCCGAGACTGGCTGATATGGCACGTCGAAGTGTGCAGCTTAATGAGCTTGAAGCCTCCATCCTGATTCGTGAGGGAGACCTTCGGGAACTGGTGAATGAGACAGGACATGCCGTGTACGATGCAATTACTGTTAATCCACCTTACATGCCTCTGAATGGGAGTGATCTTAAAGCCAATACACATCAGGCGATGGCACGTCATGAGATTGGCTGCACCCTGGAGGAAGTCATTCAGGCATGCAATCGTCTTGTACGCAATGGGGGAAAGGTATCGATGGTTCACCGCCCGCAGCGACTGGGTGAAATCATATCATTAATGCGTCAGTACAAGCTGGAGCCCAAACGTATTCGTATGGTGCATCCGCGTGCTCATCTGGAAGCCAATATGGTGCTGATTGAAGCGATGAAGGATGGCAAGCCAGAGGTGCGCATGCTGCCGCCGCTTATTGTTTACAATGAACAGGGGAATTATTGTGATGAGATTATGGAGATCTACTATGGCCAGCAGCAGGCTGGACGTACGAAGGAAGGAGGAAACTAGATGACACTGCATGTTCAGAAAAGTTTCAGTGAGCAGTCCGATCATGCTGGTAAGCTTTATCTGGTGGGTACACCGATTGGCAATCTGGAGGATATGACGTTCCGTGCAATCAAGACATTGCAGAGCTGTGACATTATTGCCGCAGAAGATACTCGTCAAACGCGAAAGCTGCTGACCCATTTTGAAATTACACCGTCTATGCTATTCAGTTATCATGAGCACAATAAGAGTGCAAGTGGCCCTGAATTGATACGCTATATAATAGAAGGAAAAAATTTGGCACTGGTCAGTGATGCGGGTCTTCCAGCCATTTCAGACCCGGGTTCTGATCTGGTGAAGCTTGCAATTGAAGCGGGAATTACGGTAATTCCGATTCCAGGTCCGAATGCTGCATTATCCGCTTTGATCGTATCCGGGTTGCCAACGGAGCGATTCACGTTTGGTGGTTTTTTACCACGGGAGAAAAAGGATATGCGGAAAGTGCTGGAGTCCTTTAACGAATCCAATGGAACGCTGTTGTTCTATGAATCCCCTCATCGTATTCGCAAAACGTTAATGCACCTGGAAGAGATTCTGGGCGATCGTTCGATTGTATTGGCACGGGAGCTGACCAAGCGGCATGAGGAATTTGTAAGAGGTAATTTGCAGGAATGTATCGAATGGCTGGAGCAGCACCCCCCTTTAGGCGAATATTGTCTGTTGGTGGAAGGAATCCGGGAAGAGGAGCGTAAGGCTGAACGGGAAGCCTGGTGGCAGGTTCTTTCACTGGAAGAGCATGTTGCGCACTATGAGAATGAAGGAAACAGCCGGAAGGATGCGATGAAAAAAACAGCAGGGGATCGCGGTCTGACCAAACGGGATGTATACAACGCGCTGATCGAATAAAAAGGCTGGAACAAATAACATTTTCAAAAAATGGGGTAAATGACCTGAAAGGGAACTTAAATCTAACCTTAGTAAAACCTTAAAATGAAAAGTGGGTATTGCAATAAAATGTGAAAGATATGTGACAGCTCTTCATGATGGGTAGAAAAAATCCCTCCAGCGGTGGGGTACACACCGGGAGGGACATTAAGGAATATAAAAAGGTTAGAATTAACGATATAGATAATTCAATGATACCTGTTATTTTTTATTTTGCTACTGGTGCAGGGATTTCGGAAATACATTCGTTACAAACGATTTTGCCTTTGAAGTAAGTTACGTTCTCTGCGTTACCACAGAAGATACAAGCTGGCTCGTATTTTTTCAGCATGATGCGCTCGCCGTCTACATAGATTTCCAGAGCATCTTTTTCACCAATACCGAGCGTACGACGCAATTCGATTGGAATAACTACCCGTCCCAGTTCATCCACTTTTCTTACAATACCTGTTGATTTCATCATTATAATCAGTGCTCCTCTCAGCTAACTATCATTGTCATTATTCGACATTATTTTATGTTTTATGATACTCATCATACCAACGATTCCCAAAACAGTCAACCTTAAAATTAGCTTAAAATAAAGGGGGTTTTTGTTGAGTTTGCTGGTAGTAAGGGATTGTGAGCAATATTTCGCATTTAAACATCCATGTCAGCTTTGTCGATTTGGAAAACGTTAAAACACCTTTATTCGACAAAGTTCGTCAAAGTGTGTCGAATCCTTGATGAAAAACGAAGCCAAACGCGGTAATATCTATAACAAGAGAAATTTTAAAAGGAGTGAATGGATATGGAACATCGTCTGACGGAAGAAAAAGTATTCAAAGATCCGGTACATAATTACATCCATGTGCAAGAACCGATTATTTGGCAACTCATCAACACACCTGAATTCCAGCGGCTACGCCGCATACGTCAATTAGGGACGTCCTATCTTACTTTTCACGGGGCAGAGCACAGCCGCTTTTCCCATTCCTTAGGTGTATACGAAATTACACGCAAAATTATCTCTCAGTTTGAACGAAGTCATTATTCGGACTGGCCGAAGGAAGAAAAGCTGGTGGCACTTTGTGCTGCCCTGCTTCATGATCTTGGACATGGGCCTTTCTCACATTCCATTGAAGAGGCTTTTAATATGCATCATGAAGATTGGACTTGCCGCATTATCCAGGGGGATACCGAAGTAGGGGCGATTCTAAGACGGTACGCTCCTGATTTTCCAGAGAAAATTGCTTCTGTCATCCAGAAAACCTATGATAAACCGATTGTTGTAAATCTGGTGACCAGTCCGCTGGATGCTGACCGAATGGATTACCTGCTCCGAGATGCGTATTTTACCGGAGTGAATTATGGTACCATCGACTTGGACCGAATTCTTCGGATGCTGCGTCCGTATCATGGACGGATTGTCGTTAAAGAGTCTGGCATGCACGCTGTTGAAGATTACCTCATGTCCAGATACCAGATGTACTGGCAGATTTATTTTCATCCTGTGACGCGCAGCTCCGAAATTATTTTGCGTCAAATTTTCAAAAGGGCAAAGGAGCTTGTGAAGCAGCAATTTTCATTTCGTTTCATGGTGGAGCCACTGCCTCAGCTGTTTAATGGTGAAATCTCCGTTGATGAGTATCTGCAGCTTGATGAAGCATTGATACAGACAGCCTTTATGCAGTGGCGTAAAGAGGACGATGCTGTTCTGAGCGAGCTGTGCGAGCGTTTTATGGATCGCAAGTTGTATAAATATGTGGAGCTTGAACAGATCGACTTAAACATCATTGAAGAGATTCGGGAGGCATTTGTTCACGTAGGACTGAATCCCGAATATGATCTTGAGATTGATTTTCCAACGGATAATCCATATGATGTGTTTCGTCCAGATCAATCTACTGATAAACAGATTCTTCTGCTGGATCGGCAGGACAAACTCATTGAATTGTCAGAGGTCTCCGATATTGTGCGTTCCATCAGCGGTCTTCATCTAGGGAAACATCATCTGTACTACCCGCAAAACAAGGTGGATGCCATTTTGCATGAATTGCCGTCCCATATACGCCCCTATTTTCTGTAATTCCGAGTGGTGCAGCAGGGTGAACATTTCGATATCGAAAGACTTTCTAAGAGAGCTATTTTACATGATACATTAATCTGCTTTAATGGGGAGTAAATGTAGATCGACATAATTTTGTAATTGAAGAGAGGAAATGTTCAGTTCCAGATGCAGTTTAGATGCAACATATTGATTTGACTTTTTATTTTCCTTCTATATATAGTTGCTTGAGTGTTAAAAATGAAAATAAAGAAATAATAAATCGTCCCAATCAATTGGTTAAGAAAAAAATAATTTTGAGAGTCTGATACAGAAATAATCTGGATTTTTATATCGACAGGAAGGGAGAAATAAACAGCATGTTATTCGACACACATACACACCTCGATGCGCCACAATTCGACGAAGACCGGGAGGACATGATCCAGCGGGCTGTAGATGCAGGCGTCACACGTATGATCAATGTTGGCTTCAATCGGGAGACGATCCCGACAACGATGAAGCTGGCGGAAACGTACGATTTTATCTATGCGGCGGTGGGATGGCATCCGGTGGATGCAATTACGATGCAGGAGGGTGATCTGGAATGGATTGCATCATTGTGCAAACATGAAAAGGTGGTAGCCATTGGCGAGATCGGTTTGGATTATCATTGGGACACTTCACCAAAGGACGTACAGCACCGCGTATTACGACAACAAATTGCATTAGCACGTGAGTTGAATATGCCTATTGTTATTCATAATCGCGATGCTCATGAGGATATTGTTCGTATTTTGCGTGAAGAAAAGGCTGGTGAAGTTGGCGGAGTCATGCATTCGTTTTCAGGCAGCTGGGAAACAGCAAAAATGTGTCTGGATTTAGGGTTCCACTTATCCTTCGGCGGACCGGTCACTTTCAAAAATGCGAAGCAGCCCAAAGAGGTGCTTGCGAAGGTTCCGATGGATCGATTTTTCCTGGAAACCGACTCCCCATATCTTACACCCCATCCTTATCGTGGAAAACGAAACGAAACAGCGCATGTACGTCTGGTTGCCGAGGCAGCTGCGGAAATTAAAGGCATTTCGGTCGAGGAAATTGCTGCAATAACAACCAAAAATGCCATGGAACGATTTGGGATTCAATAAGAAATCGAGTAAATCAGGTGAAAAAGGGAGTTATAGAGAGGTAATCTGCTCTTTGATTCGAATAATTGAAGAATATTACAATATTTTAACCAAATATTTAGAAAAACGTACTTGATCCATGCTTTACAACATGCATCAAAACAGGATATCATCTTTTCAGTGAATTGTTGTGCGGAAAATTGGACAGATGTTCGGGGGATGAACAAAGGGACACTTTCCGATAAGACAACAATACTTTCATGAATCAATCTCGCTGAGTCTCCGTTATCGGAGAGCGGGGGAACCAATAGGGCTTAAACATCGGTGATTGCAGCCGATGCGCATCGTTCGCTGACCCAAAAGCAGCGAATGAATCTGCGAAGCCGTATTTGATTTCTTCTTTGGGTCTCGGGGTGAATTCAAGGGCGTCCGCCATGAGCGGGTGACCTAAGATAGGGCGGCTCTCTTTCGCCCGAACCCGACAGCTAACCTCGCAAGCGGAAAAAGAGAGGCAACCTCGTGCATGAATTTCCGATATTCAAATCATTCGGAAGCCACGAAAGAGTCTCTTAACACTCTTTCTTTGGCTTTTTTTGTTTTGAATAAAAGAAATAACGTCATCTTACGGCAAGCTTTCCGAAGATGGCATCATGTTGCGAAGAGGGGTTCATGGTGCAGAACCGGTCATTACCTCTGATCTGTGTTCTGTAGGAAAATTTGGTATAGTCGCGTCACATACATCATGCATTACTTTAGACGGCGAGGCTATGAAGGAGGACGGAGAAGTGGGCACATTCCAACCAGAAGAGACCCATGAGTCACGATCATCCAGTAAGTCTTTCGCGTTGCGGTGGAAGCATGAGAACTTGCGTCAAATGGCACTGATCGCGATATTCTCAATTGCGCTTGCAATCATGATCTTGTTAGTCGTTTACGGTCAGGCCGGGAAGCAAATTTCGCTGGTTATTGACGGCAAAGCTCAAGTGGTAGAGACTCGTACAGGAATGCTTCACGAAATGTTGGAGGAGCAGTCAATCACAGTCAGCCCTCACGACAAGGTATCCATGCCCATGAACGGGGCCATTGCAGATGGAGACCGAATCGTTATCGAGCGGGCCGTTCCAGTAAAAATTACGGCAGACGGAGACACCAAGACTCTGTATACAACCGATTCATCGGTACAAGATGTAATTCAGCAATCAGGTATTGAAGTTGCAAATCATGATAAAGTGTACCCAGCGCTTGGAACCGCAATTAAAGCGGATATGAAGATTCGGGTAGTGCGTGTAACAAAGCATACTGTGGATGTGAAGCACCCGATTGCGTACAAGGTTGTAAAAACGGCAGATCCTAGTTTGTTCAAAGGGGATAACCGTGTTGTTGTAAACGGTAAAGAAGGCACACTGGTGCAGCATATCGAAAAGGTATTTCAAGATGGGGAACTCGTCTCCAAAAAAATGGTAGGCAAAACGATCGCGACTAATCGTGTAGATAAGGTCATCGCGGTAGGTACAAAAGCCAAACCAGTAGTGAAAGCACCTGAGGTTCAACTGGTATCGGCCAAAACCTCAAGCAAAAAAGCAACAACAGCGAACTCGACGAAAACATCTGCCTCGGGCAGCAAGGTGATTACGGTCGCCGGGACTTCTTTTAAATATTCCAAGGTGTTAAAAAATGTATCCATGACTGCCTACTCTGCCGAAGAGCCAGGTATTGGTACGAAAACGGCTTCTGGTACTCGTGTAACAGAAGGGCGCACCATCGCGGTTGATCCTAAAGTCATTCCTATTGGCTGGTGGGTATACATCGAGGGCCTTGGCTTCCGTCGTGCGGAAGATACAGGCGGTGCGATTAAAGGCAATAAAATTGACGTTTACTACGACAGTGTGAAGCATGCCCTGAATTTCGGACGTAAAAAAGGCAAAACGGTCTACGTGATTGGACCGGTGAAGCCGGAAGCGAACTAAAATCGTTTTACTTTGATATGGGAATGCTATAAAATAGTTGCATGAATGATTCATGCGGAATATGCGGCGGAGGGGTCTGAATTCAGTCTCCTCCGCCGTTTGGCAGAGAAGAGGATATTCCTCTTCTTTTTGCGTTAGAAAGGAAGAAAAGGAACATGATAAAAGAAGTGATTGTGGTGGAGGGCCGGGACGATACGGTAGCCATTCGGCGGGCGGTTGAGGCGGACACCATTGAAACAGGAGGTTCTGCAATTAATCAGCGTGTGCTGAAGCGAATCGCACTTGCTCAGGAGAGACGAGGTGTGATTATCCTGACCGATCCCGATCATGCCGGAGAGCGAATCCGCAAAATTATTGCGAATAAAATTCCTGGCTGCAAGCATGCATTTATTCCAGAGGCAGATGCAACGCGCAAAGGCGATATCGGGGTAGAGAATGCTTCTCCAGAAGCCATTCGTCATGCACTGGCACGTGTACATACCTCATATGAGGGTGCACCTCCTCTTATTGACTGGGAGGATCTGATCGAAGCAGGTCTGATTGTACACCCACGGGCTGCTGCACGCCGGATGGAGATGGGCAACCTGCTCGGGATTGGATACTGTAACGGCAAGCAGTTCCACAAACGATTGAGTGTATTTCAGATTACCAGAGAAGAATTCTCCGCTGCACTGGCGCAAATTGAACGTGAAGGATTGTGAACTTATGAAGGACATGGATCAAACCATTGAGATAGCTACACCGAAACGCACCAAGGAGATTATTCAAAAGCATGGATTCTCCTTCAAAAAAAGTCTGGGTCAGAACTTTCTGATTGATCAAAATATATTGAACAAAATCGTCGGCGCAGCCGATCTTGACGAATCCAAAGGTGCGCTGGAGATCGGACCGGGCATCGGTGCGCTCACAGAGCGTCTGGCTCGCGTGGCAGGTCCGGTTACCGCGGTAGAGATTGACCAGCGTCTGCTCCCGATTCTCGGAGAGGTGATGGAGCCTTATCCGAATGTACGGGTTCATCACGGAGATGTACTCAAGCTGGATCTGGCCGAGCTGTTTGCTACTGACTTTGCTTCAGTGGATAAGGTTAGCGTTGTTGCCAACCTGCCTTATTATGTAACGACCCCGATTATGATGAAGCTGCTGGAGGAGAAGCTGCCGGTGGACAGCATTGTGGTCATGATTCAGAAGGAAGTGGCCGAACGAATGGCAGCTGCGCCAGGCTCCAAGGATTACGGCAGCCTTAGCATTGCCGTGCAGTATTACAGTATGCCGGAACTGGTTTGTGTGGTTCCGCCTACTGTATTTATTCCTCAGCCGAATGTAGAGTCGGCGGTAATCAAGCTGAAGGTGCGTGAGCAGCCGCCAGTACAGGTTCCGAGCGAGAAGCACTATTTCGAGGTCGTACAGGCTTCTTTTGCCCAGCGCAGGAAAACGATCTCTAACAATCTGAAAGCACGCTTCTTCACGAAGGAGAACAGGGAGCAGGCAGATCAGCTCCTTGAACAGGCAGGCATTCAGCCTTCCCGGCGCGGAGAAACATTAAGCTTGCAGGAGTATGCGACCCTTAGCACCGTCATGTGGGATGCTGGAGTTCGCGGCGACCTGTAAATTCGAATGAACCAATCCGGGTCTCTGCCCATACGATGGGGTAGAGGTGATAATGTTGATGAATATCGGAGACTTGGTCGTTCGGAAGTCATACGGTGGTGATGTGACTTTTCGGGTAGAGGGACTTCAGGCGGATGCTGCGGTCATTAAAGGGACTGAGTTCCGGCT
Organism: Paenibacillus sp. TC-CSREp1; assembly: GCF_050171015.1. NCBI lineage: Bacteria > Bacillati > Bacillota > Bacilli > Caryophanales > Paenibacillaceae > Paenibacillus > Paenibacillus sp. TC-CSREp1. Next base: position 17,410 of record NZ_JBNOKM010000026.1, read on the forward strand.
GATGGCAGACTCCCCGGTGGATGATTTGATACAGGTTCCCTATGAACCACAGACTGCAAAGACAAGGCAGGCACATATTAAAGCCCATCAGACACTCTCGCGGCTTCAGCAGCACCGGATGGAGCAGGCGGAGCGTAATCGGGAAGGTCTGATGCAAGAATGGGCTGCGCAGCAGGAACCGGCATATTTTGAAATGCCCGGCAAGGTGCTGCATCTGGATGGAGATCCGAACTATCTGAAAAAGAGCATGAACCTATATGAGCAGCTTCGCGTTCCTGCAGAAGGGCAGTATGTGCATGAGTCTGCTATGGCGGATACGTTATACCGCCTGCTGCCCAAAGTTCGTCCTGATATCGTAGTAATCACAGGTCATGACGGCGTATTAAAGACAAGGCAGCCATATGATCTGTACAGTCTCGGAAGCTACAAAAATTCGCAAAATTTCGTTTCTGCTATCCAGGTGGCAAGGCAGTATGAGCGTCATCTGGACGCACTAACCATTATTGCGGGAGCATGTCAGTCTCATTTTGAGGCACTGCTGCGTGCTGGAGCGAATTTTGCCAGCTCCCCTGGCAGAATTCTCATCCATGCGCTTGATCCGGTCTATGTGGCTGCCAAAGCTTCCTTCACGTCGGTTCGAGATACGGTAAACATGAATGACGTGCTCCACAATACTATCAGCGGCATTCAGGGTGTTGGTGGTGTGGAAACCAAAGGCAGTTATCGGGTAGGTCTGCCGGGTCTTAACGATTTATCCACATTAAAAGTAAATCCTTCCGCAGTATAAGCCAAATTGGATAGGGCCCTGGAAAGGGCTTTTTTCTTTGCGAAAAAAATCATTGACAACAACTTTTTACTGCTGATATAATATTTATCTTTGATTTGACAATGACTGTAAAATACGGTATAATGGACAAGAAAAGAGGTGGACGTCCACAATGGCTAAAAATACGCTGTTGGATATCAAACGCAATCTCGATGCACATATTGGTCAGAAAATTACGCTGCGGGCTAATGGTGGCCGCCGTAAGACGATTGAGCGTACGGGTGTATTGGAAGAAACGTACCCTTCTGTTTTTATTGTAAAGCTTGATGAAGAGCAGGAAACCTTCAAGCGAGTATCATACAGTTATGCGGATATACTTACGGAGTCTGTAGAGGTCATGGTTTTTGATCCTGGCAGCGAGACGAACTCCTTCATGGAGACGTAAGCATTGTTTTACAGGCGGCTCACCCCTTGAGGGCGGGTCGCTTTTTATATGCGGAACTAATGAAGGGTTTATATGCGGAACTAACGAAGGGTTTATATGCGGATCTAATGAAGAGTTTATATGGGGAGATCATGAAAGAATGATGATCCTGCAGGAACGGCATACTAACGGGACAGGTCATGGAGATATCCCTGCATCAGATGTCAGGCAGACCAGGACCTGGGTATACTGCATTCTGGAATTAGAAGGCCTTATCACCTCGATTACACCATCACTTTTCCATGAAGGAGGATCAATCATGAGTCGCAGAAGAAGAAGTGTCATGTCGGAGGAACTGAAGTATGAGCTGGCGAAGGACCTCGGCTTCTATGATACGGTTCAGCAGGAGGGCTGGGGCGGGATCAAGGCCAAGGATGCAGGCAACATGGTGAAGCGGGCGATTCAGATGGCAGAGCAGGCAGCGCGTAAATCATAGTCAGCGTTCATCAGATTGAAGAGCGGGGATATTTCATTTGGAATACCCCTGCTTTTTCCCCGTAGATGCGGAATAGAAATGACTTGACAGTCCCATTTTGATATAATATGTTAAGTTGTCTTAGGGAAAAGGTGAGGACGGGTGAACGTCTTGAAAATTTACGAAAAAGCGCCAGCTAAAATTAATTTGATGTTGGATGTCCTACATAAAAGAAGTGATGGATTTCATGAAGTTGAAATGATCATGACGATGGTTGATCTGGCCGATCGGCTTGAGATGTCGGAACTGCCGCGCGATACCATTGTGATCTCCAGTCAGGCGGGATATATTCCGCTGGACGAGAAGAATCTGGCATTTCAGGCAGCCAGACTGATCAAGGAGCGCTACAACGTACGCACGGGAGTTCATATTCATCTGGACAAAAAAATTCCGGTTGCTGCCGGTCTTGCCGGGGGCAGCAGTGACGCAGCGGCTGCACTTCGCGGGCTGAACCGTCTATGGCGGCTGGACATTCCAGATCAGGAATTGCAGGAGCTGGGTGCCGAGCTGGGGTCGGATGTGCCGTTCTGTATTACAGGCGGAACGGCGCTTGCAACAGGACGGGGAGAGAGGCTGACCCCGATACCTAATCCGCCACAGTGCTGGGTGATTTTAGCCAAACCTCCAATCAATGTGTCTACTGCCGATGTGTATGGACGCTTTCGCAGCGACAAGATTGTTCGGCATCCAAGTGCCGCCAAAATGGAGCAGGCGATTCGTAGTCAGTCCTTCACAGAGGTGTGCAGTCAGATGGGTAATGTGCTGGAGGATGTGACCTTGAAGCTTTACCCGGAAGTACAGCATCTCAAGAATGCGATGATTCGCCTTGGTGCAGACGGGGTGCTGATGTCCGGGAGTGGCCCAACTGTATTCGGACTTGTGTCGAAGGAGTCCAAAGTGGCCCGGGTCTATAACGGCCTTCGTGGCTTCTGCAAAGAAGTTTACGCTGTGCGGATGTTAACGTGAAATTTACTTTTATAATGTACAAACACGTATAAAGGTGGTATATTTTTAAATAATTATTCGGATTTGGATGTTTCCGTGATCGTGAGGATGGATCTCTGTGAAGAAGTTAAAACGAAGCGCAAGGCTGGTTGAAATGACGCAATACTTATTGTCGAGACCACATACGGTGATTCCGCTCACCACATTTGCCGAACGTTATGGTGCTGCCAAGTCGTCGATCAGTGAGGATCTGGCCATTATTAAGGAAGTGTTCGAAGAAGGTGGGTCAGGAGAACTGCATACACTGGCGGGAGCTGCCGGTGGAGTGAAGTGGATTCCGAAGGTGCCTGTGGAACATGCTCTTGCTTTTGCTGATCGGTTGTCTACACAGCTTGCACAGCCAGACCGGATTTTGCCGGGAGGTTATCTGTATATGTCAGACCTTCTGGGGCAGCCGGCTCTGATGAATGAAGCGGGCAAAATCTTTGCAACGGCTTTTGGCGATATGAACATTGATGTAGTCATGACGGTGGAAACCAAGGGAATCCCGCTCGCATATGCGACTGGAGCCCAGCTTAACCTTCCTGTTGTGCTCGTTCGCAGGGACCATCAGGCTACGGAAGGATCGGCCGTAAGTATTAATTATGTATCCGGGTCCCACAAAAGTCTGCATACCATGTCCCTATCCCGCCGGGCAATGAAAGAGCATTCCCGTGTGCTAATTGTGGATGATTTCATGAAGGCCGGGGGTACGGTTCAAGGTATGATTGATCTGCTGGCAGAGTTTAATGCAACGGTAGCCGGGGTGGGTGTGCTGGTGGAGTCCGGTTCAGTAGACTCCGAGGAGCGTTTGCTGACGGATTATGTATCTCTCGCGAAGCTGACAGCAGTTGATGCGAAGAGCAGACATATTTCTGTCTCGCCAGGTAACTATTTTGACCTGTAGAATCATGGCGAATAACATGTCGGGAAAGGTTCTTTTCCATCGACCTGGCACTAACGTTGTCGAATTGTGTATTAAATAAAAAAATTCCTGATATTAGGATATTTTTATGGTCATAAAAAGAAGGAGTTCGTATATGCTGTGTGGAATTATACACCAAGTTCTGATGGAAAAAGGTGGTGAACACACACATGCAAATTACGGATGTCAGACTCCGCCGCGTTAACTCGGAAGGGAGAATGAAGGCTATCGCATCCATTACCATCGATAATGAATTTGTCGTACATGACATTCGTGTCATCGATGGTAACAACGGAATGTTTGTTGCAATGCCGAGCAAGCGGACTCCTGACGGAGAGTTCCGTGATATCGCCCACCCGATCTCTTCCGGTACGCGTGAGAAGATTCAGGCAGCAGTATTAACTGAGTATGATCGAGCAGCGACTGAGGAAGAAGTCATTGAAGAAGGTGCCTGAGAACATTATTGGGGTTCGAAGGAAAAGAGAGCCATGTCTTATGGCTCTCTTTTCTTTTTGACCGGAATAAGATATATTCAGTATTGAGTTTATTCAAAAGAGGACCAGAGCGCATATTGCGTTTGGTTGCAGAGCGGCATCTCAGGAATCGTTGGAATTCAGTTAAGCCCGCAGGGCACACGGCGTACGATAGAGGTTGCGAGCTGCTCGCGACTGCGTTGTTACGCGTGATTACAGCGTCAGCAGGCGATGAACAAAACCGGCTTGAAGCCGGCTGAACGATACTCACTTGGAGACAACAAGGTACAGAAACCAAGGGGATTCAGAACAGGAGGTCGTTAATTTTGAAACGCATGGCAATTGTTCTGGCCGCAGGTCAGGGCAAACGAATGAAATCCAAATTGTACAAAGTGCTGCATCCCGTATGCGGTAAACCTATGGTCGGACATGTGCTGGATGCAGCACTTCACGCAGGCGTGGAACGCAGTGTGGTCGTTGTCGGACATGGGGCCGAAGCGGTGCAGTCATTTTTAGGTTCCAGAGCAGAGTACGCGCTTCAGGCAGAACAGCTCGGTACGGGACATGCCGTGAAGCAGGTAAAATCGCTGCTGGGCAATGAAAGTGGATCAACTATTGTGGTTTGTGGCGATACTCCGCTCGTGACAAGCGAAACGCTGGAAGGTCTGATGAAGCTGCATGAGGAAAATGGAGCAGCTGCAACAGTGCTGACGGCTGAACTTGATAATCCCAAGGGATATGGACGTGTCATCCGCGGAGAAGACGGTTCCGTTCAGCGGATCGTAGAGCAGAAAGACTGCACGCCCCAGGAGGATGCAGTTAAGGAAATTAATACAGGTACGTATTGCTTCGATAACGCCAAGCTGTTCGCAGCACTGGAGAAGGTAACGAACGAGAATGCTCAGGGCGAATATTATCTGACAGACGTAATCGGCATCTTCAAGAATGAAGGCGAAGTTGTTGAGGCGTATATGTCTGATGATATTTCAGAATCCATCGGTGTTAACGACAGACTTGCACTATCACAAGCAGAAGCATATATGCGTGAACGTCTGGCAGTGCGTCACATGCTGAATGGTGTAACAATCATCGATCCGTCATCGACATATATCGGAGCAGATGTTACCATTGGATCAGATACAGTATTGTATCCGGGAACCGTTCTTAAAGGCACTACATCGATCGGTGAAGCCTGCCATATTGGCCCACATGCGGATATTGAAGACAGCATTATACAAGACGGCGCGGCTATCAAACATTCCGTGGTGTCCAAGGCAGAGATTGGTCCAGATGCAACGGTAGGTCCATTTGCTAATTTGCGTCCAGGCACGAAATTAGGCCGAAACGTAAAAATTGGTGACTTTGTCGAAGTGAAAAATGCTACAATTGATGAAGGCTCAAAAGTGTCCCATCTGAGTTATATCGGGGATGCACAGGTAGGCAAAAACGTAAATGTAGGTTGCGGAGCAATAACGGTCAATTATGATGGTTATAATAAAGCTGTGACAACGATTGAAGATAATGCCTTTGTAGGCAGCAATGTCAATCTGATTGCACCGATCACCGTTGGTAAAGGTGCATATGTTGTTGCGGGCTCCACGGTTACACATAATGTTCCTGAGAATGATTTGGCGATTGCTCGTGCACGTCAGGAGAACAAGGCCGGTTACGCGGAGAAAATTCGCGGACGTGCCAAAGCCAAGAAACAGAACGCTAAACCCGAATAAAGGGTTTTGATAACCATCACCTCCCGGAATACGGGAGGTGCCGACATGTCGCAGACGCTTATAGATTCCAATGAACCAGCACGGAGGGTTTTTATTTTATGACTTATTTTGACTCGAAACTAAAAATATTTACTTGCAATTCTAACCCCAAGCTTGCCCATCAAATTGCGGATTATATCGGGATTCCTATGGGTGAATCTCATACAACCAGCTTTAGCGATGGCGAGATTCAAGTGAAACTCTCCGAGAGTGTTCGCGGCTGTCACGTATATATCGTACAGTCCACTTGCTTGCCGGTTAATGATAACCTGATGGAAATGCTGGTTATGATTGATGCATTGAAACGTGCATCGGCCAAGACCATTAACGTTGTAATCCCGTATTACGGCTATGCACGTCAAGATCGTAAAGCACGTTCACGTGATCCGATTACGGCGAAGTTGGTTGCTAATCTGATTGAAAAAGCAGGAGCAACACGTGTGATCGCAATGGACCTGCATGCCATGCAGATTCAAGGATTTTTCGATATTCCGGTTGACCATTTGCTTGGTGTGCCGATTCTGGCACAATATTTCCGCTCGAAACAGATTGAAAACCCGGTTGTCGTGTCACCTGACCACGGTGGTGTCGTGCGTGCGCGGAAGCTGGCTGATTTCCTGAATGCACCGCTCGCAATTATTGACAAACGCCGTCCTGAGCCGAACGTCAGTGAAGTCATGAACATTATCGGTAACATCGAAGGCAAAACAGCCATTCTGATCGATGACATCATTGATACGGCCGGAACGATTGTTCTTGGAGCCAATGCTTTGATGGAAGGCGGCGTGAAGGAAGTATATGCATGCTGTACTCACCCGGTATTGTCCGGTCCTGCAATGGAGCGTCTGGAGAATGCACCACTGAAGGAAGTCATCGTAACAGATACGATTCCAATTACACATGCCAATCCGACAAGCAAGCTCAAAGTGTTGTCTGTAGCGCCATTGCTTGGGGAAGCGATTATCCGTGTTCATGAGGAATTGTCCATCAGCAAGCTGTTTGAAATTGAATAAGATGTCTGCATAAAGTAGTAGAGGGGTTACGTCTTCCGGTTGAACGGAAAATGTAACCCCTGTCGGCGTGCCGTTTTTTTAATTAGGATGAACAAAGGGTGCCAACGTGCATTAATATCCCGGACGGGAAATAAAGCGGAAGCGGCGTCTGTGAAAAAGTGTATCGGCAATTTCGACAAATTGACTATCGAAACGAGTAATTAAACCAATCTCGATATGGGTGTCACGGTCATATACCTGTACAGGCACGTGATGCTCCAGATGATAAATAAAGTCACTATGTTGAGTCAGTTGTCCGTTATCTTCGCGCAAAACCCGCTCACCTTCCTAGGTGGATAAAATGTTCGATATGTGCTTTCCTGATATTATATGAAATATAACATTCGAAGTCTATGCCTCGCCTCAGGCTAACCCGAAGGAGGGAATACGATGAAGTGGATTGTCGGACTTGGGAATCCAGGATCGAACTATGCCAAAACGCGGCATAATATCGGTTTTATGGCACTCGATCGTTTTGCAGAACGCCATAACATCTCTGTTACGCAAAATAAATGTAAAGCTCTTATCGGAGAGGGCAACATTGGTGGCGTCAAAACGGTGCTGATCAAACCGATGACTTATATGAACCTTTCCGGTGAATCCGTAAGGGCTTATATGGATTTTTATAAAGTGAGCCTGGAAGATCTGATCGTTGTGTACGATGATATGGATACCGAGATTGGCAAGGTGCGTTTGCGTTATCAGGGCAGCGCAGGTGGACATAATGGGATCAAGTCCATTATTCAGCATACAGGTACACAGCAGTTTAACCGGGTTCGCATGGGGATATCAAGGCCTGATCCGGGACATGCCATTGTGGATTATGTGCTGTCTACATTTATGAAAAAAGAAAAAGAAGCGCTGGAGCAAACGATTGAGCAGACATGTGATGCGCTCGAGTACAGCCTGACAAATACGTTTGAACATACGATGGCCAAATTCAACGGTTAATATAATCCAGTACGGCTGGAAAAAAGATCAAAATGACGACTTCAATTCAGACAATCTGGACATACTGGATGTATAAACCATGTTCAGGAGGCATAACTATGTCAGTGAATTATGTATGTCGGCATTGCCGTACTTTTATTGGACAGATTGATTCGGCTAAAATTACAGAAGCACAGCTCGGTTTTCATTTCTTGACCCCCGACGAGCGGAGGGATATAATAGCGTATAATTCCGGTGGTGATGTGACCGTTCGCATTACATGTGATTATTGTAAGGAAGCGCTGGAGCATAACCCCGAGCTAAGCCTGCTTGCTAGTCCGCTTCAATAGACAACGCAGGTAGAGATGGTTGAAGTACGTTACCAATGAATGTACATTGAACAAATGACAGATGGGAAGGCCGCAATATGATTGCGGCCCGCCTTTTATAGCCTTGGCAGCCTGCTGAGGCTTCTTTTCAGTTGGAACAAAATCAGGGGCTGATTCAGTCACCCTGCTCGAAGTTGAATTCCAAGGTAAGCCATATGAACAGATGTGGCAATGTTCCGAGTAATGCTTTATGATGAAACAGGACAAAAAGGAATAACTATCCAATTATAAAAAACGTTGATGACCATCAAAATGCTGCACAGATATGTGCAATATTCAAGAAAGTTATAAGAGAGGTGCCCCTTTTGTTACAAGCACTCATACAGGCTTTTTCCAAAGACCCGGACTTTACGTCCATTACGGCCGGGGTTAAATCCGGCATGAAGGAGCAGTTGGTTTCCGGCCTATCCGGTTCGGCTCGTCAGATTATGCTGGCAGCACTACATCAGGAAATGGACCGTCCACTGCTCGTCGTGACACATAATATGTTTTCCGCACAAAAGATTGCAGAAGATTTGCAGGAAGCGCTTTCACCTGAGCAGGTGTTAATCTATCCGGCCAATGAACTTGTTGCCGCTGAGGCAGCCGTATCAAGCCCGGAGACGCTTGCTCAACGTATAGAGGTATTGGTCCGCTGTGCCCAAGGGTTCAGGGGCATTGTTGTCATTCCTTTTTCCGGGGTAAGACGTTATGTTCCACTGCCGGAAGTTATGGCGAAAGCTCACATTGAGATCAAACAGGGCAACACACTTCAGCTGGATTCATTTCTGCTGGAGATGGTGACGCTGGGATATGAGCGTGTGGAACGCGTTGAATCTCGCGGGGAGATGAGCGTTCGTGGAGGAATTATTGACTTTTATCCAGTGACTTCATCGATTGCATATCGGGTGGAGTTATTTGACGACGAGATTGATTCAATCCGTACGTTTGATCCGGCAGATCAGCGTTCGATTGAACGGATAGAAGAGATTACCGTGCTGCCGTGCAAGGAATTGATTGCAGATCGGGAGCGTATGGAGAAAGCAGCCGACACGGCGGCAATTCTGCTGGAGCAGCAGCTGGAGAAAATGACGGATCGTCAGGCCAAGCTGCGGCTGCGGGAAGAGATGCACCGGGAGATTGAGCTGCTGCGTCAGCATGTCTATTTTTCGGAAATGTACAAATACATCTCCCCGCTTTATCCAGAAAATAAAACGATTTATGACTATATGCCAGAAGATACAATACTGGTGATGGATGAGCCGGCGAGATTGTCGGAAACCTCGAAACAACTGGACAGGGACGAATCGGAGTGGAACCTGCATCTGATGCAAAATGGTAAAACACTGCCTGATCTGCCGTTGTCGGCAGATGGGGACGAGCTGCTCTATGAGCGTTCGTTCCAGACCATATTTATGTCGATCTTCTTGCGTCAGGTACCACATACGCAGCCTCAGAACATTCTGAACTTTATTAGCCGCGGCATGCAGGATTTCCACGGGCAGATGAACGTGCTGAAGGCAGAGATGGAACGCTGGCAGAAGGCAGGCGTTCAGGTGCTGATGCTGGCTAATGGCGAGGAGCGTATGGATCGGATGCGCCGTGTGCTGCAGGATTACGACATCCCTGAGCCAGAGATGCTGAATGGCAACTTGCAGACCGGTTTCGAGATGCCGTCCATTCATTTGGCGGTCATTACGGAAGGCGAGATGTTCTCGCAGAAGCAGCGTAAAGCCCGCAAGCCGATTCGAAACATCGACAATGCCGAGCGCATTAAGTCCTATAGTGAGCTGAAAGTGGGCGATTATGTCGTTCACCAGAATCACGGGATTGGTAAATATCTCGGGATCGGTACACTTGAAGTCGCTGGCATCCACAAGGACTACATGCACATTCTGTATGCAGGCGGCGACAAGTTGTCTGTTCCTATTGAGCAGATTGATCTAATTCAGAAGTATGTGGGTTCCGAAGAGAAGGAGCCGAAGATATACAAGCTGGGCGGTAACGAGTGGACACGGGTTAAAAATAAAGTTCGTTCCTCCGTTCAGGATATCGCTGATGATCTGATCAAGCTGTACGCTGAACGTCAAACATCCAAAGGATACGGCTTCGACAAGGACTCTGCTGAGCAGCAGGAATTTGAAGACATGTTCCCTTACGATGAGACACGGGATCAGATGCGTGCGATTGAGGAAATCAAAAAAGATATGGAACAAAACCGTCCAATGGATCGTTTATTGTGTGGAGACGTTGGTTACGGCAAAACGGAAGTAGCTATTCGGGCTGCGTTCAAAGCGGCGATCGAGGGAAAACAGGTGGCGGTGCTTGTTCCGACCACGATTCTGGCCCAGCAGCACTATGAGACGTTCCGCGAGCGTTTCTCGGGTTATCCGTTCAACATTCATGTTCTTAGTCGATTCCGTTCCCGCAAGGAACAAAATGAGACAGCAAAGGGCATTAAATCCGGTACAGTTGATATTGTTATCGGTACGCATCGTTTGCTGTCACAGGATCTGGTATTTAAAGATCTCGGACTGCTCATTGTCGATGAAGAACAGCGTTTCGGTGTAACCCATAAGGAGAAACTGAAAAAGCTCAAAACCAACGTGGACGTGCTGACCCTTACAGCGACGCCGATCCCGCGTACGCTGCACATGTCGATGCTGGGTGTGCGTGACTTGTCTGTTATCGAAACACCGCCAGAGAATCGTTTCCCTGTTCAAACGTATGTAGTAGAACACAGCCAGGCGCTGGTTCGTGAAGCGATCGAGCGTGAGCTTGCACGTGGCGGCCAGGTGTACTATCTCTATAACCGCGTTCAGGGAATCCAGGAGATGGCTGCGGAAATTTCGGAGCTGGTGCCGGAAGCCAAGGTGGGCGTAGGGCATGGTCAGATGACCGAAACGGAGCTGGAGAAGACGATCCTCGACTTCCTGGACGGAGAGTATGATGTACTGGTGAGCACCAGCATCATCGAGACAGGTGTAGATATTCCGAATGTAAATACATTAATTGTGCATGATGCGGATAAAATGGGACTGTCACAGCTTTACCAGCTGCGCGGAAGGGTAGGTCGGTCCAACCGGATTGCCTATGCGTATTTCACGTACCAGCGGGATAAAGTGCTGACCGAAGTGGCAGAGAAGCGTCTGCAATCCATCAAAGAATTCACTGAGCTGGGTTCAGGCTTCAAAATTGCGATGCGTGACTTGTCCATTCGTGGCGCAGGTAACCTGCTTGGAGCGGAGCAGCATGGATTCATTGCTTCCGTCGGGTTCGATCTGTATTCACAGATGCTCGCTGAAGAGATCAACAAACGTAAAGTTACCATGCTGGGTGAAGAGCCGGTGCCTTCGGATCAGTGGAATACCACGCTGGATCTCAGCATGGATGCCTACTTGCCATCTGACTATATTTATGACAGTATTCAGAAGATCGAGATTTATAAAAAGGTAGCCGTCATCTCTTCCTTCGACGATGCAATGGAGCTGGAAGATGAGCTGGTTGACCGCTTCGGTGATCTGCCAGAGGCTGTCATTAACCTGATGGCCGTGGCGCGCCTCAAAGTGTACGGCAAAATCTACGGAATTGAGTCGATTACACAGCGCGGGCATGACCTTACATTGAAGTTCTATGAGGGGCGTGAAAATGCCTTTGAGCTCTCAAAAATCTCACACATTGGAAATCAGTTCGAAAGACGTGTACAATTTGAACAAGGACCCCAAATGCTGATTCATGTCAAAGGCAAGGGGCTTGGGGATAAGCAACTGATGGAGCTGGTAGAGAAATTTCTGGAGTCCATGAAGACTGCTTTTAAATCAAAGGGGGAACTAAAAGATGTTAGCAAAGTATAAAAAAGTGGGAAAAGTGCTGTCCGTAGGTTTGGTGGCAGTACTGTCCCTGTCCTTGCTTGCTGCATGCGGCAAGAAGGAAGAAGCGAAAGCACCGGAATCAAAGGATACCAGTGCTGTCGTAGCAACATATGATGGTGGCACGATCACAGCGAATGAATTCGACCTGGAGCAGCGTGTCATGAAGTTCCTCTATCCTGAATATGCACAAATGATGGATATGGATGATTTCAAGGAATACCTGGTTAAACAGGAAGTTGCTTATGAATATTTGAGTGGCAAAGCGAGTGAGGAAGCAAAAACAGCAGGTGCGAAAACAGCAACCGAGCAATTCGACAAAATGAAAGCTTCTGTTAAGGAAGATCAATGGACTGAGATGTTGAAAGCTCAAAACTTGACAGATCAGAACATTAAAGACTATATGACTCGTATTATGACGGTCATCAAGGATAAAGAGACTGGCGTAACCGAAGATGCGCTGAAGGCTGAGTTTGAGAAAAACAAAGATCAGTTCACAACGGCATCTGTACGTCATGTGTTGATTAACTTTACTGACCCTAAAACACAAAAAGAGCGTAAGAAAGAAGACGCTTTGAAAATTGCAAAAGAAGTAAAAGCAAAATTGGATGGCGGAGCGGACTTTGCTGAAATTGCAAAAAAATACTCTGAGGATCCAGGATCTGCTGAAAAAGGCGGACTGTACGAAAATACGCCGGTTTCCACTTGGGTAGAGGCATTCAAGGAAGCAGCCAAAACATTGCCACTGAACAAGATTAGTGATCCGGTTGAAACGGAGTACGGTTACCACATCATGAAGGTGGAAGCTCGTACGGAAGCAGATTACGCCAAATTGACGGCTGAACAGAAAGAAACACTGAAAAGCCAGCTGGCTGCAGCTGAAATCGATACATTCATGCAAAAAGATCTGGAAAAAATCATCAAAGAAGTGAAGCTTCCTAAAACCGAGAAGAAAGAGGAAGGCACAAGCGGTACGGAAGGTACGACAGGAACAGGTACAGGAACAGAGGGAACCAAAACGGACGAATCCAAAACAGATTCCAAAGGTACCGACGCGAAGACAGATCAAGGAACAGGTACAACTACGGATTCGAAAACCGAAGAGGGTACAAGCAGTAAATAAATTATAATGCTGCCAAGCGGTGCGCTTCAGGGAAGCTCTGAAGACCTGACAGAGCGAATTATGGCACGTTATACAGGACAAGCTCTTAACGAAGCACAGAAAGAACGACAAGGTTCTTTCTGTGCTTCGTTTTCTTTTTTTGCAAAAGATTATTAACGATATTCCTTAAAGCATGTATAAGGACTTGGGAACAGATGAATACTATGGTCAAGAAATCACACTAAACGTTCTGGGACTTTCCTCTACCCATTAAGGAACAGTAGTTGAAAAATCTTCTCGAGAAAGTGGGGCAACATGTAAAATGAAAGCTACTGGTATTGTCCGCCGTATAGATGACCTGGGTCGTGTGGTCATTCCAAAAGAGATCCGTCGTACGTTACGTATTCGTGAAGGAGATCCGCTTGAGATTTTCGTGGATCGGGATGGTGAAGTTATATTAAAAAAATATTCACCGATCGGCGAGCTAGGCGATTTCGCCAAAGAATATGCAGAATCGTTATATGAGAGTACAGGTCACGTTACGATGATTTCTGACCGGGATACCATAATCACAGTGGCAGGCGGCTCCAAGAAAGAATATTTGGACAAGCAGGTTGGCAGCCTTGTAGAAAACTGCATGGAAAACCGCAAAACGATGATTGAAGCAACAAGCGGTACCTATGAGATTAGCAAAGATCATGACGAGACGTTATCCTCGTTTGTTATTGCACCGATTATTTCCGGAGGCGATCCGATTGGAACGGTCATCCTGTACAATAAGGATGAATCCGTGAAGATGTCTCAGATGGAAACCAAAATGGCTGAGACCGCTGCAGGTTTCCTTGGCAAGCAAATGGAACAATAGACAGCAGCTGAACTCCTGTGAGCCTGTACCGGGCATACGGGAGTTTTTGCTTTTTACATATAAGTTGAACTACAGGTGTTTACACAAGTACTCCGATGACACAGTAACCTTCCAATCGCTGTTATCTGGGGTAGATAGGAAGAGGCTATGATCTGATTACAAGTTGTTGGAATCAAATGATGTTCGTGTGTGTGCCTTCTGGCAGGTATAATAGCAAAGGGAGCTTTATGCTCCCTTTGTTGAATGTCAGGGTGCACACAGGAGGAACCAGAAAGTTATGAAACAGTCATCTTCAGGTACAAGGCTGCTCCAGGGAGCGTTTATTCTAGGGCTTGCCGCCATCATCTCCAAAATCATCGGTGCTTTTCAGAAGATTCCATTGCAAAATCTAGGGGGAGACGGTGTTTTTGGCATCTACAACACGGTCTATCCGTTATATATGCTTATCATTACGCTTGCTGCTGCAGGGCTACCGCTGGCTGTGTCCAAGTTTGTAGCAGAGCAGCAAGCGCTGGGCCAGTTGGCAGAGAGCCGTAGAATTATCCGAATATCTTCGCTGCTGCTCGCAGGATTCGGTATCATTACAGCGATTGTGATGTATGCCAGCGCGCCATGGAGTGCAACACTGATCGGCAATCAGCATGTTATTCCGTCGATTCGCGCTGCGTCCCTGGCGCTGTTATGTGTGCCGCTGATGACAGGTTTGCGCGGATATTTTCAAGGTATGCAGCAGATGATGCCCACAGCGATATCTCAGGTGGTCGAACAAACGGTGCGGGTTACGGTTATGATCGTTGTACTGTTATGGCTGATTCATCAGGAGGCTTCGTTCGAAACGGTCGCCGCAGGAGCCATGCTGGGCTCGGTGGCGGGCGGATGCGCTGGACTTGCCGTGATGTTAGCATTCGTATACTGGCATCGAAGAACAGAGCGGACAGAGCATGCTGAGCGTATGGTGGTTGAAGAAGCGTTGTATGCAAGTCCAGAGCGACTGAAGGATAAGGGAAAGACGGGACAGTTCGAGGGAGCTTTGCAAGATGGTCCCCGATATGCTGGAAGAAGGAACAAGGCAGATAAAAAGGCGGCGGTACACAATGCTGCTGTGGCAGAAGCCGATGGACAAGCTCTGGAGCCTAGGCGTACCACCGCAGAATGGATACGCACATTGCTGATCTATGCCATTCCGGTCTGTCTTGGCTCACTCGCCGTGCCGTTGATGAATCTGGTGGATACGTTCACGGTCCCGCGTTTGCTGCAGGGTGAAGGGTTGGATGAAGTGCAGACGATGGTATCGTTCGGCATTTACAACCGCGGCTTGCCGCTGGTGCAGCTGGTGACGATGCTGGCTACGTCACTCTCGGTGCTGTTTATTCCGGCGATGGCCGAAGCACGTCTGAAGGGCGGGCCGGAAGCCGTCAGGCAGCAAGCAGGCGTTGCGCTCCGCTGGTTCTGGCTTATCGGTCTGGCGGCATCCGCAGGTCTTGCGGTGCTGGCTGATCCGATTAACCGCATGCTGTACGGGGATGCCGCAGGCACCGAAGCATTGCGGTACATGGCGCTGACGGCAGCGGGCAGCACCGTCAGCATTATCGCGGCGGCGCTGCTGCAGGGCCTCGGCGCCGTGCGCGCTCCCGCGTTCAGCATGCTGACAGCCGCAGGCGTCAAGGTGCTGCTGAATGTCATGCTTGTGCCGGCGCTGGGCATCAGCGGCGCGGCGATTGCGGGCGCAGCCGCCTATATGCTGGCGGCTGGCCTGAATGTGGCGCTGCTGGCGCGGCTTACCGCCATGCGCCCTGCCCCTGGCGCCGTCCTGGCGAAGCCGGCGCTGGTGATCGCCGCCATGAGCCTAGCGGCGCTGGGCATGGCCTGGGCCGCCGAAGCGGTGCTCGGCGGCGTGGGCATCGCTGCCACGCATCGGCTGGCTGCGATGGGCGTGAGCCTGCTGGGCATGGCCGCAGGCACGGCCGTGTTTGTGCTGGCCGCGGCCCGGACAGGGCTGCTGACCGCCGCGGAGCTGGCGGCCTTGCCGAAGCTGGGGCCGCGTCTGGCGGGGCTGCTGCGCAGACTGCGTGTACTGCGCTAACCCATGGATCGCAGCTGCAGCCAGTTTCTGCACTGTCTTGAGGAACAGTAGTGCGGTCAACGCACAAGATCACACAGGTGGACATATCCCGTTCAGCACAGTAAGCAGCGTGCTTCTTATATATGAAAAAAAATGGACATTGTCGAGTCTGCCAAACACCCCTGATGCAGATGAAATTATAGGATATCTACAGATTCTGGTATAATACGTGTAATTATCGAGCGCCAACCTGTTCGGTCGGAATGGACATGTTTATTGGGCATAAATGTGCCGCGGGAATAAGCATTGTGTAAGTATTGACGAGCAGGGCGGTTCGGATGGAGGTTTAATCGCAATGAGTGCAGCGTTAACAGTGGTAGGCCTGGGTTCCGGGGATGCGGACCAACTCACATTAGGTATTATTAAAAAAATGAAACATGCGGCTACATTATATGTACGCACATTAGATCATCCGGTATTGAATGATCTGCAGCAGGAGGGGCTGGAGATGACGTCGTTTGACGCCATCTATGAGTCAAAATCCTCTTTCCCGGAGGTCTATGAGGAGATTGCAAGCCAATTGATCGAGGCAGCGCGCGCAGGGGCTGCGGGTACCGAGATTGTCTATGCCGTGCCGGGCCATCCGATGGTAGCCGAAGCCAGTGTAAGACTGCTGAAGGAGCGCTGCCCACAGCAGGGGATCTCTCTGCGGATCATGGGCGGGGAGAGCTTTCTGGATGAAGCATTTATCCGGCTGGGCTTCGACCCCATTGAAGGCTTTCAGCTGCTGGATGCCAGCAGTCTGAATCCTGAACTGGTTCAGCCGCAGCTGCACACGTTAATCGGACAAGTATACGATGTGTTCACTGCTTCGGATGTGAAGCTGTGTCTGATGGAGGTTTACCCGGATGATTATCCCGTGTATGTAGGCCATGCGCTTGGTGTGCAGGGTCAGGAGGTCATTCACAAGGTGCCGCTGCATGAACTGGATCGTACCCCCGGTTATGGCAATCTGTCATTAATTTATGTTCCTAAAAATACAGATGATACGCTGCGCCGTCGCTCTTTTGCGCGGCTGCATGAGATCGTCAACATTCTTCGCAGCCCGGGTGGCTGCCCGTGGGATCAGGAGCAGACACATCAGTCCATCCGTAAAAACCTGATTGAAGAAACATACGAGGTCATTGAAACTATTGATGAGGATGACCCGGACCATATGAAGGAGGAGCTGGGGGACTTGTTGCTGCAGATCATGCTGCACTCCCAGATGGAAGAAGAGATTGGCACATTTAATGTGTATGATGTGATCGAGGGGTTGAATGATAAGCTGATCTTCCGTCATCCTCATGTTTTTGGTGATAATCAGGCCGAAGATGCGAATGAAGCGCTGCAGAACTGGGAACAGATGAAGGCAGAGGAGAAAAAGCGCAAAGGTCAGGATGTGCAGAGGGCCTCTGTGCTGGATGGCATCCCGCGTGATCTGCCTGCACTTATGAAAGGTTACAAGCTCCAGAAGAAAGCGGCCAAGGTTGGCTTTGACTGGGATAATGTTGAGGGTGTATTTGCAAAAATCGAGGAAGAGCTTTCTGAACTGAAGGAAGCCGTGCAGCAGGGACATGATGCCGAGGCTCGCAAGCTGGAACTCGGGGATGTACTGTTTGCTACAGCTAACGTGGCGCGTTTTATTGATACTGACCCGGAGGAGGCACTCGCAGCCACCAACCGCAAGTTTGTCGCCAGATTCCAATTCATCGAGGAACGGCTGCGTGAGCAGGGTAAAACCCCTGCGGACAGCTCGGTGGAAGAGATGGAGCAGTTCTGGCAGCAAGCCAAAAAGGCAGGACTGTAGCGGATTCGTTTTGCCAAAATATCCAAACTTCTTATTCCAATTAAGCCAGCCCGTATGTTATGATTATACGAACATGTGTTCATGACGATATGCGAAACCTGATAAATGAATGGGAAAACAGGTCAATGGCGGTGTTTAACAAGAGAACGTTTCGGGTACTGGACTTAGACGAATCTCTGCGATAGTGCGACAAATGCTAAAAAAAGTCGCAGACCAAGGCAGGAATTTAGCATGCAAGCCAGAATACATGTGTAGTAACCGTGCGAGGATTAGCTTTGCCCACATAAGGCTGCTAGGCCCGCAGATACTTTTTTTTCAATTTGGGAGGCTTTTAACATGAACAAAACAGACTTGATCAACAACATTTCTAACAAAAGCGGTTTGACTAAGAAAGATGTCGAGTCCGTATTGAATGGCTTTTTGGGCGAAATTACAGATGCACTTGCTAGCGGCGACAAAGTACAATTGATCGGCTTTGGCACTTTTGAAACCCGCAAACGCTCCGGTCGTACCGGACGTAACCCGCAAACAGGGAATGAGATCGTGATTCCTGAGTCCACTGTTCCTGCATTCAAAGCAGGTAACAAACTTAAAGAAGCTGTAAAATAATGCGTCTTGATAAATTCCTGAAGGTATCTCGGCTGATCAAACGCCGCACGGTAGCCAAAGACGTTTCTGAACAAGGACGTGTTCTGGTGAACGGACGGGAAGCGAAGCCCAGCGCTGCTGTTAAAGTAGGCGATGAGCTGACGGTTCAGTTTGGTCAGAAGCTGGTCACCGTGAAGGTGGAGCGTCTTGCCGAGAGCACCAAGAAGGATGAGGCGAGCAGCCTCTATACCTTGGTTAAGGAAGAGCCGATTGCCAAGGATAACGGGTTGGACTGGTAGCTCCGATCCCGTACATGTTTCATTTTATACTGCTTAAAACGTCCTTCCGGTACCGGAAGGGCGTTTTTTATGCCTGCAGCAAGAGAGAAAGGAATTGATCTGTGGGCAGAGGTTCTATTCTCTGGCACTCATCCATAAGCTATGTACTAAAGAAGGAGGGGTACATGCCATGGTTGAGCACGGAGGGAAGGCCAAACAGCATCATTTGAGCATGCAAAATCGGAAACTGCTGGATTTGACAGGAGTCTCCAATGTGGAGAGCTTTGACAGTGAGGAATTTCTGCTACAGACCGAGCTTGGGCATCTGACCATCCGGGGGCATAATTTACATATCAAAAACCTGAGCCTGGAGGAAGGTTTGTTATCCATTGAGGGCACGGTCAGCTCGCTTCAATATCTGGACCCCGGTTCCCAGTCCAAAAACAGTAAAGGCCTGTTCGGCAAGATGTTCCGATGATTCTGGATGCGCAGTGGATCACACTGACCTGGATGCTGTTATCGGGAGTCGTGATGGGCGTGGCTTACGACAGTTACCGGGTACTGTCCGGTCAGCTGCGATTTCCAAGGTGGAGCATCCATACGCTTGATCTGTTGTACTGGGTTGCTTCCGCGCTGTTCGTGTTTCGGATGCTGTACGCCGGAAACCATGGACAGCTGCGGTTTTATGTCTTTTTGGGGCTGATTATCGGGGTTTGCTTCTATTTTTGGCTTTTAAGTGTTACAACCCAGCGTTTTGTGGTAATGTTAATTAAACTCGCAAGAACACTGATCCAGTGGTGTGGACATATCCTTAACATCCTGATTGTAATGCCAGTGAAGGGAATATATCGATTAGTACGTGTATTATTCGGCTTTATGCTTGCGATACTAATATTCCTGGGCAAACTGGTGCTGCAATGTTTAATCCCTTTCGGCAAATTGTTTCGCTGGATGTTCAGGCCGCTCCTGAGATATTGGGTAACGCCTCGATGGATGGTCCAGGCGGGTACAAGAATTGCAGCGATATGGAAACGCTGGTTTCAAGGAGGTCCAGGTAATGAGTAGAACACCTGTGGGCAGAAAGAAAAGTCCAGCCAATCAAGGGAAGTCTGCCGGTGCGCGAAGACGTCTTATGATCTGGTTGACATTTGTAACCTGTTTTGCGATCTGGGCGGGATATACCTTTTTGGTGCAGAATGCGCAAATTTCGGACAAGAGTTCTTATTTGGCCCAACAGCAAACGTCCAAGCAGGATACGAAGCAGCAGCTGGAACAGCTGAAGTATGAAGTCAGCCGGTTGAAGGACCCTGAATACATAGGACAGCTGGCACGAAAAAAAGGATACTACCTGCCTGAAGAAACACCAATTCAGGTTGAAGGGGCAGGGAACTAATGGAATTTGGTCCTTTGCTGAGCAAGGCCTGATTTCAATACGTCTTATGCGGTTAAATCGGAAAAAATAGGCTCTCCATTGGGCGCTTGCTCAGTTGACCTTGGTTTATGGCATAAGGTATAATTACAAGTAGCGCAGCATTGATTTTGGCATTCAAAAAATCGGGTTGTATATTTTTAAGGGAGGATCATTTTATTCTATGGCAATTGAAGTGGGCACCAAGTTAGAGGGCAAGGTGACAGGAATCACGCATTTTGGAGCATTTGTGGATCTGTCAGGAGGTGTCACGGGTCTCGTTCACATCTCGGAAATCGCCGACAATTATGTCAAAGATGTCAACGACCACCTGAAGCTGAATGACCAAGTCACAGTAAAGGTTATCAACGTTGACAAGGACGGCAAGATCGGACTTTCCATCAAACAGGCTGTTGACAAACCGGTAGAGCAACAAACACAATCCAGACCCCCAAGAGCTCCTAGACCGGAACGCAGTGGAGGAGATCGCGAACGATTCGGCGGCGGAGGCCCAAGTGGTGGCCAAGGTCGTGGTGGTGGCGGTGGATTTAACCGTGACCGCGGAGGCCGTTCTTTTAAGCCCGCAGCAGGCAAACCTTCATTTGAGGATAAAATGTCACGCTTCCTGAAAGATAGTGAAGAACGTATTTCTTCGCTTAAGAAGAATACAGAGGGCAAACGCGGCGGCCGTGGCGCGAAGCGTGTGTAATCTGTCCAACCTGATTTGAAATATATAAGCAGAACCGTTAGCCAATCGGCTGACGGTTTTTTTGTGCTTCCCCGGGTTATGTTCAGGAAATGTTGAAGAGGCTGTTATTCCGATTCTGATTTCGGCGAAACCTCGGAGAGGAATTCGTTTTATGCTGAGGCATGACATCATTTCCGCACTCCAGCGTACCGCTAGATGGAATGATAAGAACATTTGTCGTCTACCATTTTTTACCGACAGGTTTCCGTGGCATTCCCCAGTTATCCTGCTCAGATCGTGGCGACACCTTCCAGCTTCACGTTCAAAATCAGACATGCGGATCGGAGCAGGTCTGCTCTGGAATACGAAAAACTACAATAAGGCCGAGGGTTTAACACCATCGCGCCGTGAATGTTTCTTTTGTCGTAAACTTTTTGCAGCTCGTCCAGCTATTCTGACAAACTACGTCTTGCATTCTATCTATAATCAGAACCATCGAGAACGAAACACGAAATCAAATCAATCGAATGGGGTGCCTTGAGCATGATGGAGAAGTGGAATGTCATTCAAATTCCGGGAATGAAAGCAGGCAAAGGAGGTGCTGCAGCTCGGGAGGAGCTGTCAGTACGCCTGAAGCACTGGCTGGGTTCCCGCAAGGCTGTCCAGGCGGTAGCTTCGCGCAAATGGGTACTGCTGCTTACCTTTATGGGATTTCTGCTGGGTAAAGCAATGATTCTGAATGAACTATCTCCTTTTGCTATTGCATACTTTGCGGTGATTGCTTTTATGCGCAGGGATTACATCATTCCAGTGGGTGCGGCGCTGCTGGCCGGCAGTCTGTTCGCTCCGTTTCCGGTATCACTCATTGTCGCTTCCGAGATGGCAATCTTCTATCTGCTGTTCCGGGGATTGCAATTTCATGATCGTGCTGAATTATCTTATGCACCAACGATGGTGTTTACGACAACTTTTATGGTAAAGCTGTTCGCCGTGGTGATTGGTCCTTCGTTCAGCTGGTATGCGATGCTGATGCTGACGATGGATTCGGTGCTAAGCTTTGTACTCACCCTTGTGTTCATTCAGGCCATTCCGATTTTTACGTATCGCAAAAAGAAATTCAGCCTAAAGAACGAGGAGATCCTGTGCCTGATCATTCTGCTGGCCTCGGTCATGACCGGAGCGGTGGGCTGGTCCATTCAGTCGCTTTCGGTGGAGCATATGCTCTCCCGATATCTCATTCTAGTTTTTGCGCTGGTGGGCGGAGCCCCCCTGGGTGCGTCGGTAGGGGTGATAACAGGATTGATTCTAAGTCTGGCCGATATGTCCGCCGTATATCAGATGAGTCTGCTTGCTTTTGCCGGTATGCTGGCAGGCATGCTTAGAGAGGGAAAACGTGCTGCGGTTGCACTAGGCATGCTGCTGGGTTCCTCTATTCTATCCATCTATTTGAGTGGTCCGGGTGATGTGATGAATTCATTATGGGAAACGTGTGCGGCAATTGTGTTGTTTATGCTTACGCCAAAGAGTATGCTTGCTGCCATTTCCAAATATGTACCGGGTACGCAGGATCACACCAAGTCCCAGCATGAATATGCTAAACGCATTCGGGATATTACAGCGGAGCGAGTGACTCGCTTTTCCCAAGTGTTCCGTCAATTATCCCGCAGCTTCGATCAGATGTCCGGTACAGGGGAACCGGTACACAAAGAAGGCGGCATGGAACATTTCATGAATGCAGTTGCTGAAGGAACCTGTGCAAGCTGCTTCAAGCGTGCGCAATGCTGGGACGCCAAATTTATTCAAACCTACAGCTATATGACGGATGTGATGAGTTCCATTGAAGCGAACCCGGAGATGTCAGGTAAACAAATCCCGGTCGAATGGAACAGGGTATGTGCCAAGCCGGAGGAAGTGCTTGAAGTGATGCGTGCCCAATATGGCCTGCATCAGCACAACATGCAATGGAAACGTCAGATTATTGATAGTCGTCAATTGGTTGCCGAACAATTATCCGGCGTATCCCAGGTGATGGAGGACCTGGCCAAAGAAATTCAACGCGAGAGTGAGGAGATGGTGCAGCAGGAGGAACAGATTCGGGATGCGCTGGAGTCCCTTGGATTATCCATTCATTCTATTGAAATTATCAATCTGGAAGCGGGCAATGTAGAGATCGAGATTGTACACGCATACACAAGGGGGTTTGATGAATGCCGCAAAATGATCGCTCCGCTGATCTCTAACGTGCTGGACGAGCATATTGCTGTGCTGCATGAAACGATGACTGACCCACGCCAGGGGCTGGCAACCGTTACCTTTGGCTCGGCAAAAACGTTCGAGGTCACAACAGGTGTAGCTGCCGCGGCCAAGGGAGGCGATGTGATGTCAGGGGACAGCTTCAGCACGGTAGAACTGGGTAATGGCACGTTTGCTGTCGCGCTCAGTGACGGGATGGGGAACGGGGAGCGGGCTCGCATGGAAAGCAGTGCTGCACTGAACATTCTGGAGCAGCTGCTTCAATCAGGCATGGATGAGAAGCTGGCGATCAAATCCGTCAATTCGGTGCTGATGCTGCGTTCTCCGGAGGAGATGTACGCTACAGTCGATATGGCACTCATTGATGAGTACACAGCAGAGACAACGTTTATGAAAATTGGCTCTACACCGAGCTTTATCAAACGTGGACAGGAGGTTATCCAGGTTTCGGCAAGCAATCTGCCGATTGGCATTATTAAAGATATAGAGGTGGATCTTGTCACGCTGCAGCTGCAGCCAGGTGATATTTTGATCATGATGACTGATGGAATCTATGATGCGCCAGGATATGCAGTGAACAAAGAGCTGTGGATGAAACGCCTCATTCAGGAAATTGATACAGATGAGCCACAAGAACTTGCAGATTGTCTGCTCGAAAGTGTGATTCGGTATCAGAAACAGGAAATTTTAGATGATATGACTGTTGTGGTTGGCAAAGTTGAGCATTTCCGCCCGGAATGGGCAACCCTGCGAGTGCCTGGCATCAGCCGTATGGAGCACCCACGCACTGTAAGTTAGTTAACCTGACGTATAGATCATGTCCATAGGCAGTTGTCTCAATCCAGATCAATCCGTTTGAACTCTCTTCAATCTGGCAATGCTAGTCATAGAGTTGAAGAGTACGAATGACGGAGGGATATCGGATGAAACAAATTTTGTTAATTACAGACGGTTGTTCCAATGTGGGTGTAAGTCCGGTACTTGCAGCAGCTGAGGCACGGGAGGAGGGCATTACTGTTAATGTTGTAGGTGTCATTGACTACGGCACCATTGGAGAGCTGGGAAGTCGGGAGATTGAGGACATTGCCAGAGCAGGAGGGGGAATCAGCCAGATTGTAGGCACAAGACAATTAGCACATACGATGCAGATGATGACAAGAAAAACGGTGGTTCAAACGATTCAGCAAGCGGTTAATAGAGAGCTAACTCAAATTTTGGGGGAAGGTTCCAAAACGGTCACTGATCTGGAGCCTGCACAGCGTTCACAGGTTGTAGAAGTGATGGACAATCTGGCAGAGACTACAGCCTTGCAGGTTTCCCTGCTCATTGATGTCAGTGCAAGCATGAAGCCAAAGCTGGCAGCAGTAGAGGAAGGCATACGGGATTTGATGTTAAGCTTGCAGGCACGGGTAGGCAAAAGCCGGCTTTCTGTTTTTCATTTTCCAGGCCGCCACAGCGGAGAGCATGCGGTTATGGACATCGACTGGACCGATGATCCGGGGCGTGTTCGTTCCTTGTTTGGACGGCTGCAGACCAAGGGGGCGACACCGACAGGTCCTGCAATTCAGAAGGTGATTGATTTTTACCGATATGGTACACTGGAGGAACAGCAGGAAATAGAAGGGAACTATCGCATTGAAAGAGAAGGGATGCTCGGTGACAACGTTGTCTGATGCCTCTTTCCCGCCGGGAACCGTTATTACGGGAAAATGGAATCGAAGCCGATATACAATTCGGAAGCTGCTGGGCAGAGGTGCTAACGGGGTTGTGTTTCTTGTCCAGCGGGGAGAGAACGGCAAGCACTATGCACTCAAAATGGGATTTGATCCGGTCGATTTGCAGTCTGAGATCAATGTGCTCAAATCATTTCAGTTGCAGCGTAATCATGAAGCCCTTCGGCAGAGCGGCATACCTTCCTATCTTAAAGATGTGGACGATTATGCCGTTCGAGGCCGGGATATTCCCTTTTATGTAATGCGTTACGTTCAGGGAGAGGCGCTGCATCATTTTATTCGGCGTCAAGGAACAGACTGGACACTCCTGGTTGGGTTAAGGCTGTTACAGAAGCTTGGTCAGTTACATCAAGCCGGCTGGGTGTTTGGCGATCTCAAACCTCAGAATGTACTCGTCTCTGATTATGGACATGTTGAGTTGATTGATTATGGCGGTGTTACTTCGATTGGTCGAAGTGTCAAACAGTTCACGGAATGGTACGATCGAGGGTACTGGAATGCAGGTAGCCGAACTGCGGATGCTTCATATGATGTGTTTGCTTTTGCACTTCTACTGATTCATATTATGGAAGCAGACGCGTTGAAAGCTTTGGCTGCAGATGGACTGCCGCAATTACGAAATGTTAATCAACTCGTGCGGCTGGTTGAACGAAGCGAGCGTTTAGGCCCTTTCCGGCACTGGATTATTCGAGCGCTCCGGGGTCAATTTCAGGATGCAGGTGTTGCTGCAAAGGCGTGGAAGGAATTGATGGAACGCCCTGCACCTATGCGCAGACGCTCAAGAAATGGCACACCGCGCTGGCTGAAAAATGCCTTTGCTTTATCAGTCATTTTACTTATCGGGGTACTCATCTATGCACTGCGCTTCTAGACGGTAAGGGTGCATATACATAACGCAAGGAATGAGGAAAAGGTATGGAGGCTTTACGCTGGGACACACTGGTGAATAACGTACTGGATGCAGCGGAAGAGCATCAGTTATGGGTACCCGGGGATCGGATTGTCGTCGCTGTATCGGGCGGTCCGGACTCGGTGGCTTTTTTGCATATCATGCACGAGATCAGCAAGCAGCATGTACCGCTTGAACTGATCTGTGCCCATGTACATCATGGCTTTCGCAAAGAATCAGATGAAGAAGCACATCAGATGATGGAGCTGGCGAGTCAGCTTGGCATTGCATTTGAATGGATCAAAGCAGACATACCTTCCTATATGAAGCAGACAGGGCAAGGACCACAGGAGGCAGCCCGTAATCGGCGTTATGCTTTTTTACATGAGGTAGCTGATAAATACGGTGCTGCAAGCATTGCTTTGGCACATCATGCTGATGATCAGGCCGAGACGGTTATGCTTCATTTGTTGCGGGGGAGCGGCCTGTCAGGGCTGGTAGGTATGAAATTCAAACGGCGTGAAAAAAATGTGGAACTTATTCGCCCATGCCTTCGTATAAACAAGACGGACCTTGTAGAAGCTTGTATTACACAGGGTTTTACTTACTTTCATGATGAGAGCAATGATCAACGCAAATATCGGCGTAATGCGATTCGTTTGGATGTGCTGCCTTTTTTGGGGCAATATAATGGACAACTCACGCCGTCACTGAATCGACTTGCCGAAATTGTGGGTGAAGAAGACGATTTCATGGAGCAGAGTGCTCTTGACACATACAGGTGTCTAGTGCAGGTGAACGGTGGAAGGCAGACCTTTGAGGCGCCTTCCTTCTTGAAGTTACATGTCGCTTTACAACGAAGGTTGATTAAACTAATATTGAATTATCTGCCTTTGGACAGTGATTTTGTCGACTTTACCCGTATTGAAACTATTCGGCGCAAGGTTATGGATACCGATGTGACGACCTGGAGCCTGGATATAGGACAGACACTCGTTTGTACGCGGGAGTATGATCTCATCTCTTTTGGCATACGGACAGACGTACAGGATCGATCTTACGAGTATCGTCTTGCACAATGGAGCGGAACTTATGAGCTTTCACTCACCGAGATTAACCGATACATTCGGTTTATGGCGATGAGTCCCGAGAACTATCATGTACCGGAATCGGCGGATCAAGCCGCTTTTGATGCGGACAGTCTGCTGATGCCGCTGGTTGTACGTTCACGGTTACCTGGAGATACCATGAAAGTACTGGGATTAAACGGAAGCAAAAAGGTGAAAAATATTTTCATCGATGAGAAAATTCCCCCATCTGTCAGACCATGTATTCCTGTGGTATGTGACGGAGCGGGCAACATCATTTGGTTACCGGGAGTTCGCCGGTCTGATGTAGCCCCTGTCAGGGAGAGCACTTCCGCAATCCTGTACATGACTGTAGGCGATTCAGCGATTCAGGGGTAGTGGTTATGGTTCAGGTAAGGCTTTCATAGTATAACTTAGGAGGTTCGCACAGTTGCAGAACGACATTCAGGAAGTATTGATCAGTGAAGAAGAAATTCAGAATAAGGTGAAAGAGTTAGGTGCAACACTAAGTGCCGATTATGCTAACCGGAACCCTTTGGTCATTTGCGTGCTCAAAGGTGCGTTTATATTTATGGCTGATTTGGTTAAGAACATAACGGTACCGGTTGAGATGGATTTTATGGCTGTGTCCAGCTATGGTGCATCTACCAAGTCATCCGGTGTTGTCAAAATTATCAAGGATCTGGATGTATCTGTTGAAGGACGTGAAGTTCTGATTGTCGAAGATATTATCGACAGTGGACTCACACTTAGCTATTTGATTGAACTGCTGGAGAACCGCGGTGCCGAGACGGTGCGTGTGGTTACGCTGTTTGATAAGCCATCGGGTCGCAAAGTGGAATTGGAAGCCCATTACACAGGGTTTGACATTCCAGATGCGTTCATCGTTGGGTATGGTCTAGATTATGCCGAGCAGTATCGGAACCTGCCTTATATCGGGATTCTGAAACCAGAAATTTATACTAGCTAATATCGTGCTAGGGCCCAAGCCCGAAGCTGTATATGGCTTCTATTGAGAAGCCGTGTCGGGCTATGTTAAAATAATTAAAGTGTCTCGAGAGGAGGTAGGGGATGAATCGGTTCATCCGGAATTCTGCTTTTTATTTGATTCTTTTTTTGGTTGTGGTGGGGATAGTTCAGTTCGTCAGCAATGGCGGTGAAGCCACCGATAATCCTAGATATGATCAGCTGCGTGCAGCGATCAAAGCCAACAATGTCTCCGAAGTGACGGTTCAGTTTAACGGTCAGACGTATCTCGTAACTGGTCGATACAAACAAACACCTGACGGAGCCAAATCAGAAAATTTCTCAACGTATATTCCTCCTACGGATGAGGCAATCAACGAGCTTGTAGCTGCAAGTGAAACAAACAAATTTGAATATCACCAGGAACCAATGAAAGGTGACAGCATCTGGCTAACACTGCTGACCTCCTTTATTCCTTTGATCATTATGTTCCTGCTGTTCTTCTTCCTGTTTAATCAGGCACAAGGCGGCGGCGGTAAAGTAATGAACTTTGGCAAAAGCCGTGCTCGACTCTATAACGAAGAGAAAAAGCGGGTTACATTTGAAGATGTGGCAGGTGCTGATGAAGAGAAACAGGAGCTTGTCGAAGTCGTAGACTTCCTCAAGGACCCTCGTAAATTCGCAGCAGTTGGTGCACGGATTCCAAAGGGCGTATTGCTCGTAGGTCCTCCGGGTACAGGTAAAACATTGCTCGCACGTGCCGTAGCCGGTGAAGCGGGTGTACCATTCTTCAGTATTTCCGGTTCCGACTTCGTTGAAATGTTTGTCGGTGTCGGTGCATCACGTGTACGTGACTTGTTTGAAAATGCAAAGAAAAACGCCCCATGTATTATCTTCATTGACGAGATTGATGCGGTAGGACGTCAACGTGGTGCTGGTCTTGGCGGCGGTCACGATGAACGTGAACAAACCCTCAACCAGTTGCTCGTTGAGATGGACGGATTTGGAGCAAACGAAGGTATTATCATCGTTGCTGCTACGAACCGTGCAGATATTCTGGACCCTGCGTTATTGCGTCCAGGTCGTTTTGACCGTCAGATTACAGTGGATCGTCCTGATGTTAAAGGCCGTGAAGCTGTTCTGAAAGTGCATTCCCGCAACAAACCACTCACGAAAGATGTGAGACTGGATATTATTGCGAAGCGTACAACAGGTTTCTCCGGTGCAGACCTGGAGAACTTGCTGAATGAAGCGGCACTGCTTGCAGCCCGTCGTAACAGAAGAGATATTTCGATGCGTGAAGTGGATGAAGCGATTGACCGCGTCATTGTAGGTACGGAGAAGAAAAGCCGTGTTATCAGTGACCGTGAGAAACGCATTGTCGCTTATCACGAAGCAGGCCATACCATTGTAGGATACTTCCTGGAACATGCTGATATGGTACATAAAGTGACCATCATTCCGCGCGGACGTGCGGGTGGATATGTAATCATGTTGCCAAAAGAAGATCGTATGCTCGTTACCAAACAAGAGCTGCTGGATAAAGTAACCGGACTCCTTGGGGGCCGCGTTGCGGAGGAATTGTTTATCGGGGAGATTGGTACCGGTGCATACAGTGACTTCCAGCAAGCGACAGGTATCGTGCGCAGCATGGTTATGGAATACGGTATGAGTGAGAAACTGGGTCCAATGCAATTCGGAAGTTCACAAGGGCAGGTATTCCTTGGACGGGATATCGGTCACGAACAGAATTACTCGGATTCCATCGCATATGAGATCGACCAAGAGATGCAGCGCTTTATTAATGAATGTTATGAGAAGTGTAAAGCTTTGCTGATCAAACATACCAAAGAGATGCATCTGATTGCTGAAACATTGCTTGAGGTGGAAACACTGGAAATGGATCAGATCAAACAATTGATCGAAACAGGTTCCCTTACACCAAAAGCAGAAGGCGACAACTCTGGAGAAGGCACGCCAAGTGAAGGTGGCGAACCAATCATTGATAACATCGGTGATGTTCGTGTCCGTATTCAAGGCAAAGATGAAACATCTGAGCCGCTGGCTGGAGATATTCCTAACGAAGCTCCAGACGTAGATAAGGGCAGCAATGATCCGAATGATGGCGGCACCAAGCCAACATCTTAACATGTCATATAACCGGCAATTAGCCGGAATAAGAAAGAGAGCCCTCGCGGCTCTCTTTTTTTTGTAACAATTATTCCTTTGAAGGAGAAACGGATAATCGAGAGCTAGATGGCGAACCGGATAGAATGAGTGGGATATGAGGGGATATCCTGCCCTTTTTCATTTATTGACAGAGTCGTGAACGTTGTGTACATTAGTTGTTAAACCGCTTGTGATTCGTTTCTCAAGCGAACATAACGACTTAGGTTAGCCCTATGAAACAGCGCTTGGCGCTGTCCCGATAAGGAGAGGATCACAAGTGGAAGCTCTGGCTTTAGAGCGCAAGGCTGAGATGAATCGTGAGCTGCGTGAGCGGCTGATGGAACTCAAAAAGGAACGTAATGCCATTATTCTGGCTCATTACTATCAACGTGACGAAGTACAGGAAGTCGCTGACTTCCGTGGAGACTCATTCCTGCTGGCCCAGAAGGCTGCACAGACGGATGCTGATGTGATCGTGTTCTGTGGTGTTCATTTTATGGGTGAAAGCGCTAAAATTCTGGCTCCAAACAAAACGGTTCTGATTCCAGATGAACGTGCCGGTTGTCCGATGGCTGATATGGTGAACGTAGACGGATTGCGCAAGCTGAAGGCACAGCATCCGAATGCGAAAGTAGTCACATACATTAACTCCTCGGCTGAGATCAAAGCAGAAACGGATATTTGCTGTACATCGGCGAATGCAGTTCGGGTTATCCAGTCCGTAGATTCTGATGAAATTATTTGGGTACCTGATAAAAATCTTGGACATTATGTGCAGCAGCACACAGACAAAAAGATGATTATCTGGGAAGGCTACTGCAATACACATGATATGTTAACGGTCAAAGATGTGGTGGAGATGAAAGCCAAATACCCTAATGCCGAATTCGTGGTGCACCCGGAATGTCGTCCTGAAGTTGTGGCGATGGGGGATTTTGTAGGCAGCACAACGGCCATTCTTGAATATTGCAAAAAGTCAGCAACAAAGGAATTTATCGTAGGTACAGAAGACGGAACGGGGTACCAGCTTCGTCTCGACAGTCCGGATAAACAGTTCCACTTCGCGACGAAGTTCCTTGTATGTCCGAATATGAAGGTCAACAATCTGAAGAAGCTGGTTAAATGTCTGGAAACGATGAAACCACAGATCTATGTTCCGCCGGCTGTTGCTGATAAAGCCAGAGAATCACTAGAGCGCATGTTACTGGTGAAGTAACATGCGTTACTCTTGCTCCGAGACAGGTGAATGAGATGAAACCGCAGATACCGCAATATATACATGATTTTGATCTCTCTGCGCTGCCCATGGTGGAGACCGATGTGCTCGTGATCGGTTCAGGCATTGCCGGGCTGTTTACGGCGATTAAGGCCAGTGAACAGCATCGCGTGCTGATGATTACGAAGAAGTCTTTACTTGAGAGTAACACCCGATATGCGCAGGGAGGCATTGCGGCTGTTATTGCTGAAGATGATTCGCCTGCATACCACCTGCAGGATACCCTTGTTGCCGGAGCGGGTTTATGCCGCTCCGAAGCAGTAGAAGTATTGGTGAATGAAGGGCCAGAAGGCGTCAGGGAACTGATCCGTCTGGGGACATTGTTTGACCTGGAGAACGGCGAACTGGCGTTGACGCAGGAAGGTGCGCATAGCCACCGCCGTATTTTGCATGCCAATGGAGACGCAACAGGATATGAGATTGTTCGTGCACTTGCCGTTGAGGTACATGAACATCCGGTAATTGATGTATGGGATGAGCATTTTGTCATCGACTTGATTACGGATCAGGGCGAATGTATTGGTGCTTTGGTTTTGAAGGAAGACGGCTCAAAAGTATTTGTCAGAGCCAAGGCCACGGTGCTGTGCTCTGGCGGGGCTGGACAGCTCTACCGCTATACAACCAATCCTGATGTTGCAACCGCTGATGGAGTCGCTATGGCATATCGTGCAGGTGCCGTTGTGCGTGATATGGAATTTATTCAGTTCCACCCTACCTCTTTGTGTTATCCCGGTGCTCCGCGCTTTCTGGTATCCGAGGCAGTACGCGGGGAAGGCGCATATCTGCGCAACGTAAAAGGGGAGCGTTTTATGGAAAAATATCATCCCCAGCTGGAGCTTGCGCCACGCGATATCGTAGCCAGAGCAATTGTCAGCGAGATAGAATTAACGAACAGTACATTTGTTTACCTTGATATTACACATGAGCCGCCGGAGATGGTAAAGCATCGCTTCCCTACGATCTATGAAACCTGTATGCGATATGGTCTTGATATGACATCAGACTGGATACCGGTTGCACCTGCAGCACATTACATGATGGGCGGGGTCAAAACCGATCTGAGCGGCGAAAGCAGCATTCCACGATTATTTGCCTGCGGCGAAGTGTCATCTACAGGTGTACATGGAGCGAATCGCCTGGCAAGCAATTCCTTGTCTGAAGCGATTGTATTTGGCCGCAGAATTGTGGAACGTATTGAATCGCTACCTTCCCTAGCACCGTCGCTTGGTAGAGATGTGAAATCTCGGAGCATGGATAACAGCAGTGCTGAACAGAAGCAGCAATCCAAACCGATATCAGAAAAACGGCTGAGCCTGCAGAAAATGATGGTTCGTAAAGTCGGTCTGCGAAGAAACGGCAAAAATCTGCAGCAGGCCCTGGATAATTTGCAGCAGGAGCTTCCGTTTTTGGATCAAAGCCTCAACTACAGAGAAGAGCTGGAATATGCGAACCTTCTTACCTGTGCATGGCTGGTGACTTGCGGAGCACTTCATCGTGAGGAGAGTCGCGGGGCGCATTATCGTGAAGATTACCCGGCCCGAGACGATGCGATGTGGCAGAAGCATAGTTTGCAGCAGCGAGAACAAGCGATTGTGGAGGAATGGATGTCATGATATTGAATGGATACAATCAACAATTGATCGAGACGATTAAAGGCTGGCTGCACGAGGATGTAGGTGCAGGAGATGTCACCACCAGTGTGACCATCCCCACAGGCAGTGAATCCAAAGCTGTCATCCATGCCAAGGATCAAGGAATCATTGCAGGCATGCCCATTGCTGAGCTTGTATTTCAAGTCGTTGATCCGGCACTTCGTTATACGGCAAAAGTGAGTGACGGTGATGCTGTCCATCCGGGTACGATACTGGCTGAAGTTGAGGGCAGCACACACTCCCTCCTGACCGGGGAACGGCTCGCCCTGAACCTGTTGCAGCGGATGTCGGGTATTGCTACGCGTACACGTTCTTACGTGGATGCACTCGAGGGCCTGAAGACGAGACTGGTCGATACACGCAAAACAACGCCAGGCCATCGCCTGCTGGAAAAGTATGCTGTACGTGTTGGCGGCGGCGCTAATCATCGATTCGGGTTATATGATGCCGTTATGATCAAGGATAATCATATCAAAGGTGCAGGCGGAATTACCGAAGCGGTGCAGCGTGCGCGTGCGGTCATTCCGCATACGATGACGATTGAAGTAGAGACGGAAAATCTGGCCCAGGTACAGGAGGCCTTGCATGCCGGGGCAGATATCATTATGCTGGATAACATGCAGCCTGATCGGATGCGGGAGGCGGTTGCACTGATTCGTGAACAGGCTCCGCATGTGAAAGTGGAGGCTTCTGGTAACGTTTCTCTGCAAACTATTCGTGGAATTGCGGAAACGGGTGTGGATGTAATTTCAGTTGGCAGGTTAACCTATTCTTTTGAGAGCCTGGATATCAGCCTGGATTTAAACGAAAAGAAAGAGGGGTGAACCTCTTTGATTCTAGTTGTCGATGTGGGCAACAGTAACATTGTGCTCGGGGTATATCAGGGCCGTGAACTGTTGCACCATTTTCGTCTGAGCACATCCCGTCAGTCCACAGTGGATGAATACGGCGTATTGATTTATAATTTATTTCATATGTCCCGTATCTCGGCCCATGACATCGAGGGTGTTATTATTTCATCGGTGGTTCCACCGCTGGTGAATGTTATTGAGGCGATGTGTGAGAAATATGTGGGCAGAAAACCACTGCTTGTGGGGCCGGGCATCAAAACCGGCCTGAATCTGCGATACGAGAACCCGCGTGAGGTTGGAGCGGATCGGATCGTAAACGCTGTGGCGGCCGTAGAGAAGTATGGCGGCCCGCTTGTGGTCGTTGATTTTGGAACAGCCACAACGTTTGACTGTATTGATGAAAAGGGTCATTATTTAGGAGGAGCCATCGTGCCCGGCATTCACATTGCTACCGAGGCGCTTTATGAGTGGGCAGCCAAACTGCCGCGAATAGAGCTGGAGAAGCCCAAGAAAGTGATTGGACGTAATACGGTGCATGCGATGCAGGCAGGCATTATCTATGGATATGCCGGACAAGTGGACGGCATTGTGGAGCGGATTCGTCAAGAGATGAATGCTGATCCCATGGTTGTTGCAACAGGTGGCCTTGCTTCATTGATTGCTGAAGAGACCCGAAGTATCGAGAAGGTGGACCCGCTGCTTACGCTTGAAGGGCTGCGAGTCATCTATGAGCGGAACAGGGAGAGGTAGACATACAAAGGGCGGCGTACAGCAGGCTGGAGTATCAGCTTTAATGTTGAGCCGTTTTTTTCTGTTAAAGGAATGGAATCAAAATCACACGCCAAAGGAGGCTGAATGACTTGGAAAACAACAACAAGCTTGACCGGTTGATCCGTGGTACAGCGATGAACGGAAAGGTAAGAGCCTTTGCCGTTCAGACAACGGAACTGGTGGAAGAACTGCGAAGAAGACATGATACGTTTCCCACGGCTACAGCAGCCATGGGGCGTACAGTCACAACAGCGGCTATTATGGGAGCGATGCTGAAAGGTGAAGAGAAGCTGACCATCCAGGTTAAGGGCGACGGTCCAATTGGTCAGATCGTAGCTGATGCCAATGCCAAGGGTGAGGTACGGGGTTACGTTACTCATCCGCATGTACATCTGCCAAGTAACCGACTTGGCAAGCTGGACGTTGCCGGAGCCGTAGGTACAGAAGGTTTCATCAACATCACGAAGGATTTGGGATTGAAGGAGCCGTATCGCGGCAGCATCCCTATTATTTCGGGGGAACTGGGCGAAGACTTTACGTATTATTTTGCACAATCAGAACAGACGCCTTCCGCAGTTGGTGTAGGGGTCCTGGTAGATACGGATAACTCCGTTATTGTCGCGGGAGGTTTTATTATTCAGCTGCTGCCAGGGTTAACGGACCCGGAGATTACGGAGATTGAGAATGCGATCGGTGCTCTGCCACCCGTAACAACCTTGCTGAATGAGGGACTTGAGCTGGAGGAGCTGCTGCGCCGTCTTCTGCCAGATGTGCAGGTTATGGGCGAACTGGATATTCGTTTTAATTGCAGCTGTTCACGTGAGCGGTTGGAGAAAACGTTAATCAGTCTGGGTCAGGTTGAACTGGAGCAGTTAATTGAGGAAGAAGGACAGGCCGAAGTGGTTTGCCAATTTTGTAACGAAACATATGATTTTAACAAAGAGCAGCTGGAAACCATCCTAGAACAAGCCAAGA
Source organism: Paenibacillus sp. TC-CSREp1 (assembly GCF_050171015.1). Taxonomy (NCBI): domain Bacteria; kingdom Bacillati; phylum Bacillota; class Bacilli; order Caryophanales; family Paenibacillaceae; genus Paenibacillus; species Paenibacillus sp. TC-CSREp1. The sequence continues at coordinate 52,965 of NZ_JBNOKM010000026.1, forward strand.
GCTGATCGATGCAGGGACGGGATGAGGTATGAACAGACAGGAAAAGGGACTGTGGACGGCAGTTGTTATTTTGACATTGGGCGTAATGGTTATGGGTACAGTGATGGCTATGCAGGTGCTCAACCAAGGTAAAGACGAAGCAGAGAAACCTCAGGATACAAATCAGGAAGAGGGCAGCACGGTTGCAACCATTAATGGGGAAGTCATTACAGATCAAGCCTGGATTGCTGAATTAAAACGACGTTACGGCAGCGAAATTCTGCTTCAGATGCTGAATCGGAAAGCGGTATATGCCGAGGCTGTTCAGCAGAATCTGGTCGTGACTCCGAAGGAGATTGCCCGAGAAATGGCTGAATCCATGGATGGGTATGACTCCGAGAAGTCTTATTATGATGCGATGAAATCGCAGCTTGGCCTGTCAAAACAGGATCTGGAGCTGGAGGCGGGTTATCGTTTGCTGCTGGAGAAGATTGCTACCGCTGGCATACAGATCAAAGATGATGATATTAAACAGTATTGGGCAGAGCATCGTGAAGATTACATCACACCTGAGAAGTATGACCTGTCGATGATCGTTGTCAAAGAGAAATCGGAAGCGGAAGCTTTACTGACTGCTCTAAGGAACGGGCAGAACTTTGAAGAGGCGGCTCGCACGCAATCCGTGGATAGCTATTCCCGTGACTCCGGCGGCAAGCTTGGCTGGATTGAACAGAATGATCCGTTTCAACCTAAGGCGATGCTGAAGCTTGCGGCCCAACTGCAAGTTGGTGAACTTGGTGGTCCGGTAGAGGTGGAAGAAGGCTATGCGATCATCAAGCTGAATGATAAAGTCGAGCGCCAGGAACAATCGCCTGAGGAAGTGCATGAAGAGATTCGCTTGCAGCTGGCGCTAAGTCAGGCTGATCCGTTGTCACAGGTGGAAGAGATGCTGCGAGATAAATACAAAGCCGTCATTATCTCTGATATTCCAGCATCGTGAGATCATGATTATAAATGACTATTGTCCCGTCTTATAGATATTGCATCTGGATAAAAATACTTTGTCTACAGCCCTTGGGCCTAAGGCAAAGTATTTTTTTGAGTACTCATATTGACAATGTCCTGTAACGTTGATAATATGAAAATAATAAATACCTACTCGTTTACTCGGATATAAAAAACACATCGAGATCTGACATACATGAATTTTAATATATTCATCCCACTAAGGAGGGCATTCATATGGCTAAAGTAGTTAATAACGTAACAGAACTCATCGGAGGTACACCGCTTGTCCGTCTGAACCGTATCGTACCTGAAGGCAGCGCTGAAGTATTGGTGAAACTGGAGTATCAGAACCCGGGATCAAGTGTTAAAGATCGTATCGCAGTAAGCATTGTTGAAGAAGCGGAAAAAGAAGGCAAGCTGAAACCAGGCGGTACCATCATTGAAGCAACAAGCGGTAACACAGGAATCGGCCTCGCGATGGTCGCTGCGGCTAAAGGCTACAAGGCTGTTATTGTTATGCCTGAAACGATGAGCTTGGAGCGTCGCAACCTGCTTCGTGCTTATGGTGCTGAACTGGTGCTTACTCCTGGGGCAGAAGGAATGAACGGTGCAGTTAAGAAAGCCGAAGAGCTGCTCAAAGAGAATCCAACGTATTTCATGGCAGAGCAGTTCAAGAACAAAGCAAATGTGAAAATTCACCGCGAAACGACAGGCCCTGAAATTGTTGAAGCAATTCAGTCCGTTGGTGGAACAGTGGATGCATTCGTTGCCGGTATTGGTACTGGCGGAACAATTACAGGTGCGGGTGAAGTGCTTAAAGAAGCATTCCCTGGCATTAAAATTGTAGCAGTAGAGCCAGCAGCATCGCCAATCCTTGCCGGAGGCAAACCTGGCCCTCACAAAATTCAGGGGATCGGAGCCAACTTTATTCCCGAGATTCTGGATCAGGAAATTTACGACGAAATTATTCACATCGAGAATGAGGATGCGTTCGAAACAGCTCGTACAGTTGCAAAAGAAGAGGGCATCCTGTCCGGTATTTCTTCCGGTGCAGCGATTCGTGCAGGTCTCCAGGTAGCGAAACAGCTTGGGGCAGGTAAACGTGTAGTTGTAATCGTGCCAAGTAACGGTGAACGTTACCTGAGCACACCGCTGTATAACTTTGAAGCGTAAGCATAATATAACGATTTGGCATGCATCATATATTCTGACGAGATGATTCTGTTGTATGCTTTGTAAAAATGAATCCTTCCTGCCCTGACGGGTGGGGAGGATTTTTTGCGTAATGCTTTTAAAAGCAACGACGCTTTAGTATACTATCAAACAATAAGAACTATATAAGTTGAACATGTAATACACAACATATATAGCGACAGAGGAAAGGGCGGCGGGCCGCAATGACACACCAGATGACTACATACGCCGACTGGGAAGCGTGGGCTGCTCAAGGCTGGACGATGCTGCCTTATATTACGAGGTCGGATGAGGGGCCCTATCATGGCGGTTTACCGCTGACGTGGGAAGCGGCATGGCAGTATGCATCCCCTGATGCGATTGTGCTGGAGAATGGCAAGGGAGGAAGATACACATTCCTTGGCTTAAATCCCGTTTCCATCGTTTCTGGCAAAGGGCTGGAGGCTACAATTGTTGACGTATCTCAAGGGATTACTCGGACAGATCGGGGCAAGCCGCTGGACGTATTAAAAAGATGGATGGCTCCTTACCGCGCACCGAGGGTGAATGGAGCACCGGATTTTGCAGGTGGCTGTGCCGGGTATCTCAGCTACGATGTGGCGAGGTCGCTGGAGAAGCTGCCAACACTGGCTGAAGACCAGCCTGCGCTGCCGGATTACTGGTGGATGCGTTTTGAAGAGGTATGGGCTTACGACCATGAGCAGCAAGCGCTCTTCTGCATGGTGCATCTGGAATTGAATCCAGAGCAGCAGGAGCATACGGATCTTCGCAGCCTCTATGCGGCAGCAGAGCGGCGCGCAGCAGCCATGCAGCAGCGATGGCTTCATATTTTGGGCTTTGCCCAGGCAGAAGAGCAGCAGCAGGCCCTGGAGCTGCGTCATAGACAGGTGCATCTTGCATTGCGGCCGGAAGAATCGGAGCAGGAAACGGAAGGATGGTATACCACCTTCCCGCAGAAGGACTTTGAACAGGCGGTGCACAAGGTACAGGAGTATATTCGTCAAGGTGATGTGTTTCAGGTGAATTTGTCGCTCAGACATGAGAAGAAACTGCAGTCGGGTGGTGAGCACATCTATGAATGGCTGCGAATTGTGAATCCTTCACCGTATATGGGGATGCTTCGCAGTCCAGACTTCCAGCTGGTCAGCGGTTCGCCGGAATTACTGGTCAAAGTGGAGAATGGCAAAGTAAGCGCACGCCCGATTGCCGGAACGAGAAGAAGAGGGCGTGATGCGGCAGAAGATCAGGCGATGGCGGATGAGCTGCTTGGCAGTGAGAAGGAGCGGGCCGAGCATATTATGCTGGTTGACCTGGAGCGTAATGATATTGGACGAATTGCTGCATACGGCACGGTCCATGTGCCTGAGCTAATGACCATCGAGAAGTATTCCCATGTGATGCATCTTGTATCACAGGTAGAAGGCAGACTGGCAGAAGGATTGTCGGTATTTGATGTGATTGCCGCAACGTTTCCAGGCGGGACGATAACGGGTGCCCCTAAAGTACGCACCATGGAGATTATTGAAGAGCTTGAGCCAGTACGTAGGGGGCCATATACGGGCTCCATCGGGTGGATAGATTACAGTGGTAATATGGAGCTGAATATCATCATCCGCACCCTTGCAATTAAGGATGGTACAGGGTATGTGCAGGCTGGTGCAGGTATTGTCATTGATTCCGACCCCTATCGTGAATACAGAGAGTGTCGGAACAAGGCCAGGGCGATGATGAGAGCTGTAAATTATAGTGAACGAGCTGAAGCAGAGAAGCAAACTGACGAAATGAACGGCGTAACGAATCTAAAATAAACAAGGTACCTGCCGCTTGCTGCGGCGGAAGATGAGGAGGAGCGGGCATATGATTCTGGTTATCGACAATTACGATTCCTTTACGTACAACCTGGTTCAATATCTGGGTGAATTGGGGGAGACGGTGGAAGTTCGCCGCAACGACGAAATTGATCTGGCAGGCATTGAAGCGCTGGCACCGGATCATATTCTGATCTCTCCAGGGCCGTGCACGCCGAATGAGGCGGGGATCAGCCTGGCGGTTATTGATCATTTTAAAGGCAGCATTCCGATCTTTGGCGTATGCCTTGGACATCAGGCTATTGGACAGGCGTTCGGTGGCAATGTTATTCGTGCAGATCGTATGATGCATGGCAAAACGTCCGAGATGCACCATCAGGGTACGTCCGTGTTTACCGGGCTGCCTTCTCCGTTTACAGCAACGCGCTACCATTCCTTGATTGTAGAGCGCAGCAGTCTGCCGGATTGCCTGGAGATTACAGCGGAGACGGCAGAAGGTGAAATTATGGGTCTGCGTCACAAGGAGTATGCGATCGAAGGGGTACAGTTCCACCCGGAATCCATTATTACAGACCATGGTCATCAGATGCTTCGCAACTTCCTGTCACAGCAGAAGGCAACCGTATAACATGCAATATGCCGCGATGAACGGAAAGCTGGTTCAGCTGGCATCAGCCGTGGTTCCTGTAACGGATCACGGCTTTTTGTACGGACTCGGGCTGTTCGAGACATTTCGGACGTACCGGGGCAGGCCCTATCTTCTGGAACGGCATCTGGAGCGAATGGCTTCCGGCTGTGCAGAGCTGGGTATCCCTTTTGAGGTCACGGCGAGTGAGGTAGCCGATTGGATATCTCGTCTGATGCAGGCGAACCAGCTTGAGGATGCTTATGTGCGTTACACCGTATCTGCTGGCGAAGCGCCGCTCGGTTTACCTTCAGGAGACTACACCTCTCCAACCCACATTGTATTGGCAAAAGCGCTGCCTGAACCTTCTCCCACTCTGTATGAGAGTGGCAAAATGCTTCAACGCCTCTCTACTCCGCGCAATACGCCGGAAGGGCAAGTCAGGCTCAAGTCGCTGCATTATATGAACAGCATATTGGCAAAGCGTGAACTAAACCATCTTGTTCAGCAGGACCAGCGAGTGCAGGGTGCAGAGGGACTGCAGCTTACCCGGGAAGGGTTCGTTGCGGAGGGGATGGTTAGCAATGTATTCTGGGTACGCGAGCGTGTGCTCTACACGCCTTCGCTCTCCACCGGCATTCTGCCGGGCATCACCAGAGCGGTGGTCATGGAGATTGCCGCCGAGCAAGGCATTGCTTGCAAGGAAACACGGTCGCCGTGGGAGGAGCTGTGGCAGGCGGATGAAATATTTGTGACCGGATCGGTAGCCGAATTGGTTCCGGTGACAACGCTGCGAGATCTGAACGGTCAAGAGACAACGATCAGCAGTGGACAGATTGGCCCGGCTACGGCTGTATTATTGCGTATGTACCGGGAGAAAGCGGGGTATACTTCATGACACTTGCACCAGTCATCTATGAACGAAAATATGAATGGGGGCCAGCTTCACTTACGCTGGGAGCCCGGACACAGATTATGGGTATTTTAAACGTGACACCTGATTCATTCTCGGATGGTGGACGCTACAATAGCGTGGAACGAGCTGTCGCTCACGCGAAGCAGATGATGGCAGACGGAGCCGATCTGATTGATATCGGCGGGGAATCCACTCGTCCTGGCTCGAAGGTTGTCAGCGCAGACGAGGAGCTTGAGCGCATTATCCCCGTGATTGAAGCTCTGAATGCTGAGGCGCCGCACATACCGATCTCGGTTGACACCTACAAGGCAGATGTTGCGCGTGAGGCCATTCAGGCCGGTGCCCATATCATCAACGATGTATGGGGAGCCAAGGCAGATCCGGCAATGGCCCGGACTGCCGCCGAGCTGGGATGTCCCGTTATACTGATGCATAATCGTCAGGCACATGATTATACCGACTATCTGCGTGATGTTGTGCGTGATGTGCAGGACAGCATTCAGCTTGCACTTGCGGCGGGTGTGCAGGAGCATCAGATTATACTGGACCCGGGCATCGGCTTTGTGAAGGATATCTCCGAGAATTTGCAGCTGATGTCTTCTCTGGGCATGCTGAATGAGCTGGGCTACCCTGTGCTGCTCGCCACTTCCCGCAAGCGGTTTATCCAGCATACGCTGGATGTCGGTGCGGATGATGCGCTGGAAGGCACAGCGGCGACGGTGGCATTTGGCATTGCCCAAGGCTGCCAACTGGTGCGCGTCCATGATGTGAAGCCGATCCGGCGGACGGCGGACATGTGTGATGCGATGTTATATCGCTCTCCAGGCATGCGGAGAAGATCATAATGGAGGGCTGATACAGCCCCTCCATGGGGGAGAGAAGCGTTTTTCACATCAATTCATCTTCAATATATTTCAGATAGAGGGCGGGCGAAACGGATGGACAGAATGGTGCTGCATCGTATGGAGTATTACGGGTACCACGGTGTTTTTGCAGAAGAGCGGAAGCTGGGTCAACGGTATTACATTGATCTGGAGATTGATATGGACCTGGGTGAGGCAGGGCGTAATGATGATCTGACCAAAACAATTAATTATGCCGAGATTCATGAGCTGGTGAAGCAGATGGTTGAGAACACATCATTCCAGTTAATTGAAGCTTTGGGCGAACATATTGCATCTTCTTTACTAGACACTTATACTATTATCAATGCATTGACAGTCAAGGTGACGAAGCCTCATCCGCCGTTTGATATTCATTTTGGAGGCGTAACGGTAGAGCTTCGCCGCTCAAGAAAGTGAGAACCATTATGATTGCACATTCGACCTCTGAATCCTCAGAGGCTTATATTGCTTTAGGGGCTAATTTGGGTGATCGGGAGCAGACGCTGCTTGAGGCGCTGACGCTGCTGGATGCCCACCCTCACATATCTGTGCTGCGCTGCTCTGCGCTGTATGAGACGGAGCCGGTAGGGTATGTGGATCAGCCTGCGTTTTTGAATATGGCTGCTGCAGTTCGGACAAGTCTGGCTCCTGAGCATCTGCTTAAGGAACTGCTGGATGTAGAGAATCGCCTTGGGCGAGTTCGGGATATTCGCTGGGGGCCGCGTACCGTAGATCTGGATTTGCTCTGGATGCACGGCGAGACGCGGGATACCGAATTGCTTCAGCTGCCGCATCCCCGGATGGGGGAGCGGGCATTTGTGCTGGTGCCGCTGTCGGACATCGTGCCGCAGGACGAGACATCAGGTTTGTATACCTTTGTACACGCATCGTTGTCTGTACTGGATGGAAAGGATGGAATACAGCGTTGGAAAACATGCAATTGGCCAACCGAATCCGGGCATTCCGGAAGCTGAAAGGGTTAACGCAGCATGAGCTTGCGGCCGAGACGGGCATATCCCTGGCCATTCTGGGAACGATTGAACGTGGAAATCGCAGGGTGACGCAGCAGGAGCTTAGCAAAATTGCTGAAGTGCTTGCGATCAGTGTTGAGGAGTTACAGGGTTTCAAGAATGGATAAAGGGGTGAAACAGCAAGCATGCTGAAGATTGGCAATATTGAAATGAAAAATCAGGTCGTTCTGGCACCGATGGCGGGGGTGTGCAACCCGGCTTTCCGTCTGATCGCCAAGGAGTTTGGTACAGGTCTTGTTTGCGCGGAGATGGTCAGCGGTAAAGCCATTGTGCATGGCAACCAGCGAACACGTGAGATGTTGTTTGTCGATGAACGCGAGAAGCCGCTTAGTCTGCAGATCTGGGGAGGCGACCGGGAATCCCTGGTTGAGGCAGCCAGAATCGTAGATCAGGAAACGAACGCAGATATCATCGATATTAACATGGGATGCCCCGTGCCAAAAGTAACCAAGTGTGATGCAGGTGCGCGCTGGCTGCTGGACCCGAACAAAATTTACGAGATGGTATCCGCCGTTGTAGAAGCCGTCGAGAAACCCGTTACCGTGAAAATGCGGATCGGCTGGGATAACGAGCATATCTATGTGGTGGAAAATGCTCTTGCGGTGGAACGTGCCGGCGGAAGTGCTGTCAGCGTACACGGCCGGACTAGAGAGCAGCTATATACCGGCACAGCGGATTGGTCACATATCAAAAATGTTAAAGAAGCCGTTTCGATTCCCGTAATCGGTAATGGTGACGTATCATCCCCGGAGGATGCTCGCCGCATGCTGGATGAGACCGGCTGTGATGGCGTAATGATCGGGCGTGCTGCGCTAGGCAATCCGTGGATGCTGTATCGTACAATCCAGTACCTGAGCTCAGGCCAGCTGCCTCCGGACCCGGATGCCGAAGAGAAAATTCGTGTAGCTGTCCTGCACATGGATCGACTGATCGCACTCAAGAATGAAACGGTTGCGGTTCGTGAGATGCGTAAACATCTGGCGTGGTATTTGAAGGGATTAAAGGGATCAGCGCGAATTAAAGACGTTATTATGGAGGGCACCAAGCGGGACGAGATGGTGGGTATTCTGGAGAACTTTGTGGCTCAGCTGAAAATGGAGGGCAATCTGGAGTCCGAACCGGCAATCGCCGAAAACGCCTCCTGATTACCTCAGTCGGCTTGTAAAACGTTTACAGCCACAGGGGACGTAACATTGACTTTTCGAGACCGTTCCCCTATAATTTCTCAGTATAAATTCGCCATGTGCGTTTACTAAGTATTAGTGCATCAGGAGGAATATTCTATTTCTCTGGAGAACTTCATATAGTTTTGAAGATGTATGCGGGCGGAGTTCTGTCATCAGCACTGATTCCGTTGCCGTACAATCAAATTATTCCCATGACAGGAGAATCGGTTGAGATGAGCGACAAGGAAGTTATCCTTACACCAGAAGGACTCAAGAAGCTGGAAGAAGAACTGGAAACACTGAAATCAGTGAAGCGCCGCGAAGTGGCTGAACGGATCAAAGTAGCCATCGGCTATGGTGATATCAGTGAGAACTCCGAATATGAAGATGCGAAGAATGAGCAAGCTTTCATTGAAGGACGTATCATTACGCTGGAGAAAATGCTTCGTAATGCGCGGATCATTAACAGTGACGAGATCGATACCGATGCTGTGAGCGTGGGTGCTACCGTTATCGTAGAAGATTTGGAGTTTGGTGACATCACGGAATATACGATTGTAGGTACTGCGGAATCCAATCCGCTTCAGAACAAGATTTCCAACGAAAGTCCTGTAGGTAAAGCCATTTTGGGCAAGAAAAAAGGTACCGTGGTTGATGTAAGTGTGCCTGCTGGCGTAATTCAATATAAAATTGTAGATATTAAAAAGCTGTAGTAACGAAGCAGTCAGGCGCAGTAGACAAAAGCTTCCTTAGGGAAGCTTTTTTCAACATTACGGACAAGCGTAAACGCAAGGACTGCAATGTAAATAAGGAGATGAATACAGATCATGACGGATGAAGTCTTGAATCAGGAAACCGAACTTAGCGAGCTGTTACAGATTCGCCGCGACAAATTGGACGAGCTCCGCAACTTGGGGATCGACCCTTTTGGCCAAAAATACGTACGTACCGAAGAGGCCGGCTCCATTCTGAAAAAGTATGAAGAACTGACCAAGGAAGAGCTGGAAGAGAAGCACATCGAAGTCAGTATTGCCGGACGGATTATGGCGAAGCGGGGCATGGGTAAAGCAAGCTTTGCGCATATTCAGGACCTGAGCGGCCGAATCCAGATCTATGTTCGTCAGGATAGCGTGCCAGAGGATAAATTTACGGCATTCAGTCTGCTTGACCTTGGAGATATCGTTGGGGTAACCGGCGTTGTATTCAAAACAAAAACAGGCGAGACTACCATTAAAGTAAAAGACCTGGAAGTGTTGTCGAAATCACTCTATCCGCTTCCAGATAAATATCATGGTCTGACCGACGTTGAACTGCGTTATCGTCAGCGCTATGTGGACCTGATCATGAACCCTGATGTGCAGCAAACCTTCATTATGCGTTCCAAAATCATTCAATCCATGCGTCGTTACCTCGACTCCCATGGTTATCTGGAAGTGGAGACGCCAACGCTGCATGCGATCGCAGGTGGTGCCGCGGCACGTCCGTTTATCACACATCACAATGCACTGGATATGGAACTGTACATGCGGATTGCGATTGAACTTCATCTGAAACGTCTGATTGTTGGCGGTTTGGAAAAAGTGTATGAGATTGGCCGTGTATACCGGAACGAAGGCATGTCTACAAGGCACAATCCGGAATTTACAATGATCGAGCTGTATGAAGCTTATGCGGATTACAAGGATATCATGGCTTTGACCGAAAACCTGGTCGCTCACATCGCACAGGAAGTGCTCGGCACACAGGTCATCCAATACGGAGATCATGAAGTGAATCTTAAGCCGCAATGGCGCCGTGTTACAATGGTGGATGCCGTTAAAGAAGTAGTGGGCGTAGATTTCTCCGTGCATATGACTGATGAGGAAGCTCATGATTTGGCCAAAAAGCACAATGTAAAAGTTGAACCACATATGACATTTGGTCATATTCTGAACGCTTTCTTCGAAGAGTTTGTTGAAGAGACATTGATTCAGCCAACCTTCATCATGGGACATCCGCTTGAAATTTCGCCACTGGCGAAGAAAAGTGATGCTGATCCACGTTTCACGGACCGCTTTGAGCTGTTTATCGTTGGACGCGAGCATGCGAATGCCTTCACTGAGCTGAATGATCCAATTGATCAGCGCCAACGCTTTGAAGCACAGATGCTGGAGAAAGAGCACGGTAATGATGAGGCACATGAGATGGATGATGACTTCATCCGTGCGCTCGAATATGGTATGCCGCCAACAGGTGGTCTAGGCATTGGTATTGACCGTCTGATCATGCTGCTGACCAATTCGCCATCCATCCGTGACGTACTGCTTTTCCCGCATATGCGTCCACGTACACAAGAGTAAATAAGGAACGTAGTCTTCGTTCATAATAGAAGAGGAACCTGCCCGCTCGTTTAATGCCGGGGCAAGTTCCTCTTTGGGTTTACAAAGTATGTTAAAAGAGGTGCCCTCCATGAAGTTCAGGCTGTACATAGCCCAATTCCTATCCCCTCCGCTGATTCTGGTTGGTGGATTTCTGTTGATCATATCCGTGGGTACAGTGCTGCTGATGCTGCCGATCTCCAATCAAAGCGGCACTCATCTGGCCTTTATTGATGCTCTTTTTACGGCCACATCTGCGGCTTGTGTAACCGGACTGGTTGTAGTGGATGTTGGAACAACCTTTAACCTGTTTGGTCAGATTGTGATTATGATCCTTATGCAGCTGGGCGGGTTGGGCTTTATGACGATGGCCACCCTGTTTGCGCTTGTGCTGGGCAAACGTATATCCCTCAAGGACAGGCTCTTGCTGAAGGAAGCGATTAATGCAGATAGCATGGAGGGGATTGTACGCATTATCCGCAAGGTATTAATTTTCTCTTTTACGATTGAAGGAGTTGCTGCGGTTATTCTGGCATTGCGGTGGGCTGCCGAGATGCCGTTCATGCAAGCTGTGTACTATGGTATATTCCATTCGGTTTCCTTGTTTAACAACGGCGGCTTTGATCTGTTTGGCAACAGTTTTCAATATTATACGGGGGACTGGATATTTAACATCACGGCATCCATTCTTGTCGTATCGGGTGGCCTCGGCTTTGTTGTATTGAATGACCTGTTTGAATATCGCAAACGCCGCCGTTTGTCGTTACAATCCAAGCTGGTGCTCTCTGTATCGGGTGCGTTGATTGGGATCGGGGCGATTGTATTGTTTATTTTCGAATTCACAAACACTCATACACTTGCCTCACTTACATGGAGTGAGAAAATATACGCATCATTCTTCCAATCGGTCTCTACACGCTCATCGGGAACAAGTACAATTGATATTACACAGATGCGGCAGGCGACTCAATTTTTCTTTATTTTGCTCATGTTTATCGGGGCTTCTCCAGGCTCAACGGGGGGAGGCATCAAGACGACCACGTTCCTGATTATGATTGGGGCGGTTTACGCGATGATTCGCGGGAACAAGGATATTGTGTTTTTCCGTCAGCGGGTTCCGAAAGATCTACTCATGCGAGCATTGACTATTATTATGGTTTCTCTCAGTATCTTTATGATTGTGGTCATGCTGTTGCTTACAACAGAGGATGCACCTTTTCTCTCACTGATGTTTGAGGCAGCATCGGCTATCGGTACGGTAGGCTTGTCTGTTGGTGTAACCCATGAGATGACGAATTGGGGAAAAATTATTATTACCTTCACCATGTTTGTGGGTCGGATCGGGCCATTAACGATTGCATACGCATTGCGTCCGCGTAAGGAGAAAAAGCTGTATCGCCATCCAGAGGGCCGAATCATTATTGGGTAAATAAAATTTTTAAAAATGCAAGATGCAAAACGTAAAAAACGCAGGTATTCAGTGTGAGCGTCCCGGATGCTAAAGGGATGGGCATTGAATAGACTGCGTTTTTTATTTGCAGAGATCTAGATACTTCAGGCATAAATGTGTAATCGAAGGACAACTTCTATTATCTTACTTAGAACATAGAGAGGTTAGATGTAGCGTGAGAGCTTCATCCATAAGCTTGCCGTTCACCTGATCGGGTCTAAGTACAGCATGAATTGCCAAGCCGTCAACAAGCGCGTACAACCTCTCAATCTCCAGTTCCTGGTCCAGATCAGGTCTGAAAAAGTTGAGCTTCGTCAGTGAAGTGATGACGATTTCAACAGCGCGTCTGATATCGTTATAAACAGTATCCGCAAGCTTTTTAAATGCAGGATCAGTTTTGGATTTGGCAGTAAAAGCGTACCACACCTCCATTTCAGCCATTTTCTCATCCGTGTTTGGCATCAATTCAAGCAATAATCGTTTCATATTCTCCATGGGAGGACCGTTGAAGGTCATGCGCTGAATCCGGGATGTCACCCGTTCTGATACAAGATTCATGGCATATAACAGCAGCTCCGATTGTGTAGAAAAATAGTGACGCATCGAACCGACAGATATGCCAGCCTCCTCAGCGATATTTCGAACAGAGGCCTGCTCCATACCGTTTCTTCGGATGACACGCCAAGCGGCTTCAGCTACGAGCACGCGTTGTTTGTCGTGGTCTACAATTTTAGGCATAGCTCTATTATATCACTGTTGATTATTATGGTACAAATGTGTTAAATTAATTGTAGTACAGTCGTATTATATAAAAGGAGGGAGCTAAATGATCGCTTATTTCATTGTGGCATGTGAAATTGCTTTCTGGGTGTTTGTCGCCGCGGGTCTTAGTGTACGCTATATGCTGGGCAAAAAAAGATTGGGGCTCGCCTTACTGGCAGCTACACCGGTTGTAGATGTTATGCTCCTGGTTGCGACGGTATTGGACCTGCAGCGCGGAGCTGTAGCAAGTACGGTTCATGGCATAGCAGCAATCTATATAGGTGTCAGCATTGCTTTTGGCCATCAGATGATTGCTTGGGCAGATCGTTACTTTCAATATTGGTTTAGAGGAGGGGACAATCCCAGAAGGAATAAATTATATGGAAGGGAACATGCAAAAAACGAGCGCATGGGCTGGATTAGACATCTTGTGGCATGGGGTATAGGGAGTGCTATTCTGTTCATGATGATATGGTGGATTGGTGATGCAGATCGCACAGAAGTGTTTTCAGGTTTGATTCGAGTTTGGACAATGATATTGGGGATTGATTTCTTGATTAGCTTTAGCTATACCCTATGGCCGAAAAAGGCATCGGCAGAGAAAGCCGGATGACAAGTTTCATGAGTGATTATTTTAGCACGCGTGCTTTGCTTCATCACAAGGTGGTCAGCCACAAGTGTTTGGTGCTTTACTCTGAGTAAAAGCGGAGTGTTGTATGTGGCAGTACTTATATCCGTATGTTTAGATAAATACTCCTGTAGCTAAGGTGCATATCGCTTTAAAAAATAAAAATAACACTTGCATTCATATTCTATACATGGTATATTCTAATTCCGGCCAAGAAAACACAATTTACACGGTGCGGCAAGCAACTTACAAAAAAGCTTCGAAAGAAGCTTGAAAAAAAGAGCTTGCAAAGTTGGTTCGG
>NZ_JBNOKM010000027.1:0-65553 GCF_050171015.1 Paenibacillus sp. TC-CSREp1
ACGCCCCCAACACTACCCTAACGTTACCGCATAGCTCACGCCCCCAACACTACCCTAACGTTACCGCATAGCTCACGCCCCCAACACTACCCTAACGTTACCGCATAGCTCACGACCCCAGCCCTACCCCCACATAACCGCATAGCTCACGACCCCAGCCCTACCCCTACGTAACTACATAACTCCCGCCCCCCAGCTCTGCTCCCCCGTAACCGCTTCACCTCACCACCAACAGTGCCACCTCAAGCGTACCAGCTCACATTCGCAATGCATACGTCCGATATCGCTGGGTGCCGCTTGCAACATATACGATGTGCTGGTCCAGCAAACTGCGGAGGACCTTTCGGGCGTGAGTATCCGAGATTCGCAGATGTGCTGCGAGCTCTGAAGGTGCAAAAGGGCGGACGATACGTCTTGCATATCGGACAGTCTCTGCATCCAGCCAGTTCAGGGATGCAGGCACATCCGCAGCCATAAATCTGCCCATAAACGCCAGCACCAGCTGCTGACATTGTTTCAGTTCATCTTTGATGGAGAGATAGGCAATCGGCAGGAATATCCAGTCATCCAGCGTCAGCAGACAATGGCGCCAGCACAGGTCCTTGAAACGTCTCACATCCAGATCACGGGCATGCGGCCCATAACCTTGAATTTCGATGCCACCTTTTACACCGTTGCCCGGTAATACGCCAGGTCCAAATAACGGTAACCGTTGTGAAAGTCCCGCACCTCCCATTCCGGGTGCAAATGATTGAAATTTTTCATCACCGGAAACCAGACTGAACGCAAAAACTCCATTGTCGCATGCTCAAGCCCTTGTTCAATTCGGGAACGCACACGAGGATTGGTTTCCTGTTCCAGTAGTGCGTTCATCCACTCTTCGTATGCCTCGTTAAAATCAAGACTCACTGTACTCAAGACATGTTTCCTCCTTAACCACAATAGTTTAGTGTAAAAAAACAAAAAAGCCGCTCTGCCATTTCTAAGCCTTCACATTGGAAGGAAAGAAGAAAGGACAAAGCGGCGTGTGCTTCACGACCGACTTTAATTCATTTTTTAATACAGTAACTAAAATAAAGATAATTTCGATGGCTTCATAACGCTAACAATAACAATTAAGATCAACGTACATCAGGCGTGGTGTCTTCAAAGCAATTCCAGCATCACCCAATTGAGAATATCACTTTACGTTCAAGTATAGCCCACACCCAGTATAGATGCCAACCCATTCAGAGATTTAATATATTCTTATCTTCACATATTCTAATCTCATCTTCATCATACTTCCGCCGACTGCCTCATCCGTTCCGATGAGATTCTTCAATTCCTCGTTCGACACGTTGTTCTCCCTTTTTGCGAGCAAACGTGATTTTGAGCAGGGGTGGAGTGACCAGTGTGGTGATAATGACCATGATGACAACGCTGGTAAAATACTCAGCATCGAGCAAACCTGATGCAAGACCGGTTGAGGCGATAATCAGTGCAACTTCGCCTCTGGAGATCATGCCTGCACCAATCGCGATTGAAGAAGAACGGTCAAACCCGGTCAGACGAGCACCGGCACCACCGCCAAGCAGCTTGGTTACAACAGCCACAAGGCTAATAACAACGATCAGCCAAATTTGCGAGCCTACACCCTCGAAGGTCACGTTAAGACCGATGCTGACAAAGAATACTGGAACAAAAATACTGTAAGCAATTGGCTCAACTTTTTGCTCGACTTCATGTTTGAAGCCGGTTTGAGAAATAGCAATACCTGCCGCAAACGCACCGATAATGCCCGCAACACCCATCCACTCGGCGAAGTAAGAGAAGCCAAAACAGATAATCAAACCCGCGGTAATGACCGTTTCCGTTACCCGCAGCGGGGCCATCCATTTCATAATACGCGGAACAACGAGCCAGCTGGCTGCAATGATGATCACGAAGAACAGCAGCTTTTTACCAATGAGCAGGCCGATGGAAACATCTCCGCCGCCCGTTCCGAGCAGACTCATCATAACCGCAAGCAGTACAACAACGAGCACATCATCGACAACGGCGGCCCCCAGGATGGTCGTGCCTTCACGTGAGCCGAGCTGATCCATATCCTTCAACGTTTGTACAGAGATGCTGACTGAGGTGGCGCAGAACAACAACCCGAAGAACAGTGCGTGAGTCTGCGACATGCCGAAAGCAACAGCCGATCCATACCCTCCGATAAAAGGTAAAATAACCCCGCCTACCGCCACAGCGAAAGCAGCCTTCCAGTTTTTCTTTAATTGGTCCAGATCGGTTTCCAGACCTGCGATAAACATAAGCAGCAATACCCCGATTTCGGCCATGTAATGAACAAAATCAGTTTTTTCAACCCAGCCAAGCAGGGCAGGTCCCAGCACAACACCTACAATAAGTTTTCCCAGCACCGACGGCTGACCTAATCGGACCGACAGATCACCCGCAAGTTTGGTGAAGATCAGGATAAGGGCAAGAACAAATATAAATTCCACAGACGGTTTCTCCTCTCTGTTCGCAGCATACTTAGAATAACCTTGCCAAGGGAAAACATGCCCGTCTCGGCCCTTTAACAAAACAAAAGGCACGGAACAACGATAACCCTTATCGTTCCATGCCTGAAATAGACAAAGAGGGGCCCTTGGTGACAGGCTCCTCCGTATTCGTGCGTATGTGATTAAGTACATTAATTATAACACATTTGCAGCCTTGGGTAAAATAGTGCTTGGGCCATGTGGGATGAAAATCGCCTTAAACGGGCATTTCTACGTATGGACACACTTTTTTTGTTCAGAGTGTTGTCACTTAACAGCCCTGAATTGCCGCGATATAATGATATAGAACACAGAAAGTTAGGATATGAGGAGGATTTTGCATTGGCTAAAAAGGAAAGAGGGGATCTGAACATGCCATCCAATCAGACGGCCCCGACCAGTAATAAAAATTTTGCAGGTATCATTATTACCATCTCTATTCTTGCTAACGTTATTATCCTGTTATTGTTTTTCGCACCATCCATCGGTTACAAAGGCGAGCTCACCTTTGACATTACCGTGCTTCCGCGCTTTAATGCCGTATTTAACAGCTTTACCTTTATCTTTTTGCTGGCTGCGCTGATCGCGATTATCAAGCGTAACGTCAAGCTGCACAAACGTTTTATTCTGGCAGCCTTTACAACCACGCTGCTGTTTCTGGTGACGTATCTGACCTTCCACTATCTGTCCCCGGAAACGTCCAAGTTTGGAGGCGAAGGCATCGTTCGTTCCATCTACTTCTTCATTCTGATTACACACAGCATTCTGGCCGCGCTGATCGTACCATTGGCGCTGTTTACGCTGGTATGGGGCTGGACCAACCAACTGCAGAAGCATCGCAAAATCGCACGCTGGACCATGCCGATCTGGCTGTATGTAAGCTCCACAGGTGTTGTGGTTTATCTGATGATGGCACCGTATTATTAATTTCTTACATGTCATAAATAATTATTGTGATGAATTATGTTTCGAAAGTTCTGCACAGGAAAGGGGATTCACGTGATGTACAGAATCGTGTTGATTCGTCATGGACAGAGCATGTGGAACGTGGAAAATCGCTTTACCGGATGGACGGACGTGGATCTGACCGAGGATGGATATGGAGAAGCGCGCAAGGCGGGCAAAATCCTGAGGGAACAGGGGTTTGATTTTGACTGCGCCTACGCCTCGGTATTGAAACGTTCGATTCGGACCTTGAATATTGCACTCGATGAGATGGACCTGATGTGGATTCCGATTACGAAGACGTGGAAGCTGAATGAACGTCACTATGGAGCACTGCAGGGTCTGAACAAACAGGAGACAGCCACGAAATACGGGGAAGAGCAGGTTCACGAATGGAGACGTTCCATTCACGTATCACCACCGGCTTTGGAAGAAAGCGACGAGCGATATGTTCGGGATCTGGACAAGTACAAGCGCCTGGGCTGCACCATTCCGCGAACAGAGAACCTCATGGATACGTCCAAGCGTGTGCTGGAATACTGGAATGCAGAGATTAAACCGATGGTATCTTCGGGAAAAAGGGTGCTGATCTCCGCGCATGGCAATACGCTCCGTTCACTTGTCATGCATCTGGACCAATTGTCCGAAGCAGACGTGATGGCGCTCAACATCCCGACTGGCATTCCGCTGGTCTATGAGTTGAACGAAGAGCTGCACCCGACAGGTCATTTTTACCTGACGGCCGATGGGTCCACCTATCAGCATGATGAGATGAAGCATGTAGCCACGCCGTCAGATTAAGGGAGAGCATCGCTCCTTATGCTTCGTTATCTAGGTATAATCTTCATGAAGCGATGCGATACAACGATTTACTTTTGAACATAATAAAAAAACGCATTTCCAGAAGATGATTACCGAAGCTATTGGGTAATCATCTTTTTTGACTCTATATAAGTTGAACGATATATTTACACGTGAACGGAGTGGATTGTGTAAAATCTTTATTTCAACTTATAGAGATACGCCTGAGCATGATGCAATGCAGAGAAGTGACGATTTTATTTTCAAAGGCAGCCTGGTTTATCGTTTCGTTTGCTCCAGAGCGGGTAAAACTCAAACAAGACACGATGTACATGAATCCGAATGGTCAAGGAGGAGAGCAGCATGTCAAAACGTAAATTGCTTATGACGGCGATCGGAGCTGGCGTAACGTATCTGATGAGAAATAAACAAGCCCGGGATAAAGTAATCAGTACCGTATCCAATATGGTGAAAAAGAATGGGTCATCCTCGGCCCGGAGCGCCAGACCTCGGGTGGAGGTTAACAATCAGCACCGGGAGTGGAGAGAGTAAGGCTGGGACGAAATAATGAGCAAACAGAAGCAGAACCCGGGACAACTTGTTTCGGGTTTTTCTTTATATGCTGTGGCATACTGTGCTTATATGCGATTTTTGCCAGGAAGAATGATACAATGGATACTTGCAGAACGTATGGAGAGGAGAGACGCTTATGGAAAAAAAGAGCACATCCATGAAACAAAATCGCTTGGGCACATCCGACTTGATGGTGGGTGAGATCGGACTGGGCTGTATGTCGCTTGGAACGGAAGTGAAACCGGCGGTAGAGCTGATTCATGAAGCGCTGGATCGTGGGGTCAATCTGCTGGATACAGCGGATTTATATGATGCAGGCCGCAACGAGGAAATTGTGGGACAAGCAATCAAAGGTCGGCGCGATCAGGTGATTCTGGCCACCAAGGTAGGCAATCGCCGTATTCCTGGCAAGGAAGGCTGGTCATGGGACCCATCCAAAGCGTATATCAAGCAGGCTGTTCACGAAAGTTTAAAGCGACTGCAAACCGATTATATTGATCTGTATCAGCTGCATGGAGGCACGCTTGACGATGATATTGATGATACGATTGAAGCGTTCGAGGAATTAAAGCAGGAGGGGCTTATCCGATATTACGGCATTTCTTCCATCCGTCCGAATGTTATTCGTGAATATGTAGGCAAATCATCGATTGTGAGTGTGATGAATCAGTACAGCGTGGTGGATCGCAGAGCAGAAGAGGAAGTATTGCCTTTACTTGAGCAAAATCAAATCAGTGTCATCGCTCGTGGGCCGGTAGCCAGCGGTGTACTGGCAGACTCGGGAGCAACGAAGGCGGACAAGGGGTACCTGGACTATACGCCAGAGCAGCTGCAGCATATTCGCCAAGGACTCGCTGGGCTGGTCACAGATAACCGAAGCATGGCACAGACGGCCATTCGTTATGCGCTCTCGCATCCGGCTGTGGCAGCTGTTGTTCCGGGTGCCAGCTCCAGAGAGCAGCTGCTGCACAACATTTCGGCTTCTGCTTCGGCACCTCTTACCGCAGCAGATATCCAGATGATTCGTGAGCATCACCCTGCAAATCGGTACACGCAGCATCGCTGAAGAACGGAGACCTATTTTCAAATGTAACTAATCGAGGTACAATAGAGTCAGGCAGCAGCTTGAGTGATGATTAGAGGAAAGCTCTGACGAGCCAATGTCGAAAGCTTGAACGATCGGCGAGCACTTTAAGTAACCCATCGCCAGCTGCACTATTCTATACCCCCTTCTAGCTCGGTAGCCACGGCTCAGTGAGCGAGCATAAACAAATAAAATTTACCCTAAGGAGAGAACCCTAATGGAAAGAATACAAAGCGAACAGCAATATCGTGATCTGATCAACTCCGACGGTTTGACTGTCATCAAATTTGATACAACCTGGTGCCCGGACTGCAAAAACCTTGACCGATTTATCGGAGATGTCATTGACCAACACACGGATAAATCCTTCTACGCACTGGATGCAGAACAATTCCAGCCGTTTGCTGACGAAAATGGTGTGCGCGGCATCCCAAGTTTGCTCGTGTTTCAGAACGGCAAAAAGCTGGCACATCTGCACAGCAAATGGGCCAAAACGCCTGCTCAAATCTCCGAGTACCTGGAGACACTTGAGTCCAAAGTATAAAAAATCATTATGCATACCAAAACCCCCTGCCTGTCTTTATGACAGAGCAGGGGGTTTTAAAATTCAACTGTTTAACTGACACCGTAAAACTAACACTGCTTAACTGCCGTTACAGTTTAACAACTTTACTTCCTTTAGACTTGAGGTTGACGAGCAGAATGCTCGCAATAATCATGATCAGTCCGGCAATCAGGTTGACAGTGATTGACTCTCCAAGAAACAGCACACTGCACAGCAGAGCAATCAGCGGAATCAGAAAGGTGAAGGAGCCCACCTTGCTGGCTTCCCCGGAACTGACAAGTTTGAAGAACGCAAGCCAGCCGAGAGCAATGACAAATACAGAGATGAACAGCATATCCAGTACAAAAGGTAGTACCCATTGTATCGCATTCCAGCTCTCTGTTGCCGTTCCCGTTAACGTCAGAATCACCCCGCCAATAAGAATCGGAATGGCTGTCATCCAGATTCCGTCCACTTTGGCTGAAGTTTTCTTCATATAGATTGTGCCTGCAGTCCAACTGATGGCACTGAACAAGCCCAGCATGACACCTTCGGGGGATACTTTGCCAGTCATGCCACCAATGCTGATCGTTGCTACACCTGTAAAGCCCAGCACCAATCCGATGATTTTCATGGCATACATCGTCTCACCCAGCCACAGCCACGCTCCAATGCCGAGCAGGACAGGCTGCAAGAATACGATGGAAGAAAACAGTCCTGCCGGCACTTCCGTCAGACCGACCGTCTGAAATCCGTAGAAGAAAATAATATTAAGTACTGCAGAGATGGCATAAATGTACCATGTTTTCCGAATCTGAAGCGTTTTGTATCGCGGAAATGCATAAATGCCAAGGACCAGCCCGGCAATCAGCAGCCGCATGCCTGCAAAGAGGAGGGGCGGTGTATAGTTTAAAGCATATTTGGTCAGAGGCCAGTTGATTCCCCACATGAGAACCAGAAAAGCCAAGATCCAGCCTGCTTTTGCACGTGATAAAGTCACAATAAATCTCTCCTTCAAGTGATATGGAAAAGCCTGTTTGCCCCGCAAGCGCTGCACAGCTCTTAACCTGTATCTATCCGATTCGGATGTTTCTTCGGCCCTGTATCTGCCAGTCGTTGATCGTCCGTGTTCTCCATGATACAATAACAAACGTAATAATTGAAATGCATGTTATTTATAAGGAGCATACCAAATTTGTTATGAATAATTCACAATTACAGTTGTTTGTTAAAATAGCCGAGACGGGAAGTTTCACACGAGCTGGCCAGGAGATGAATATGACACAGCCTGCGGTCAGCCGTGCTATCTCCGCTCTGGAGAATGAGCTGGACGTATCGCTGATCATTCGTGATCGGCGTAACGGTATTGTGCTGACTGATGTGGGGCAGCGAATACTGGTCATTTTCCGCAGGATTTTACAGCAGTATGATAAGGTGCAGCAGGTTGTTGCCGCTGAGAAGGGACTGGAGATCGGAACGATTCGCATTGGTTCTTTTCCGATGTCCTCGGCCCATCTGCTGCCCAAAATTATTCGGTCTATTCGAGATCGTTACCCGCAGATCGAGTTTGAGCTGCATGAAGGCAACATTATGGAGATTCAGCAGTGGCTGAGCTCGCGTGTTATTGATGTTGCTTTAATCATTGCAACGGAGCAGGAGGCGGCAGAGCTAAACTATGAAACGATGCCGCTGTATCACGAAGAAATGCTTGCTGTATTTCGTGAGAATGAGACGTTTGCAGATCAGGACATCCTGCATGTGAAAAAGCTGAGCGGGCAGTCGATGATTATCTGCAACGGCGGTTATGAGATGCCCATTGTAGATCTGTTTGCACGTGCAGAAGCAGAACTGAGCATCGGCTTCGTCGTGCATAACGTCAATACATGTCTTAATATGATTGAACAGGGACTGGGAACAGCTATATTACCTGCTATCTCGTTATCCTGGCTTCCACCTGGTGTCAGAGCTCTGCCAACGGAGCCCAAAGCCTATCGCCCCGTTGAGCTTGCTGTACCTTCCTTTTCGGAGGCCTCCCCGGCTTCACGTTTGTTTGTGGAAACGGCATTACAATTGTTTGCACGACCGGAATAAGCGTCTTGTTTAGAATTTGTTCAGTATCGTTCTGTATACTTATAGAACAAACTGAATATTGGAGTGAACAAGAACGTCATGAGCAGAGAGATTTTGGAGGAAATGCATCAATTAAGCCACAATGATGAACGCAGATACCGTTTGCTAATGATTGGTGTCAAACAATTGTTACACGAACAGAAACAGAACAGATATCGCTGGATGGGCAGATTGAAGGAACGTAAAAAGCTAAGAAGTGTTCAGGCTGACCCATGGGAATAAGGCTCGAACATCCTGAACATGGCATGATCTATCAGTTTAATCTACATATGGCATCATATAAAAATGGCGGCCCTGCTTCCTGTGAGGAAGGCAGGGCCGCCATTTTGGTTAAGCGTCTGATCTGATTGATATCCAATTACATCATCAGGATGACGAAGAATACCGCTGCCAGTACAAAGCGATAGATAGCGAAGACCGTCAGACTCAATCTTTTCAAAATAGAGAGGAACGTCTTGATTGCCAGCATAGCCACAATAAACGCAGCAATAAAACCAATGGCAAAGATAACAAAGTCATCGCTGTTCAGATGGTTGATGCTTTTGTACAGGTCATATCCTGTAGCACCAATCATAATTGGCACGGACACAAGGAAGGTGAACTCTGCCGCAGCTACCCGGCTGATGCCGGCAAACAGTCCGCCTGAGATCGTGGAGCCGGAACGAGAGAAGCCTGGCCACAACGCCAAAATCTGAAACACACCTACCGCAAATGCTTGCTTGTAAGTAATATCGTCAACGTCATGGGTTGTAATGCGTGAGCTTTTACGGCTCCAGCGTTCAGCAACGATCATCAATATACCACCAATCACAAGACTGTACAGTACGGTTTCCGGACCAAACAGGTGAGCCTTGATCCAGTCTCGCAGAACAAGTCCGATAACGACCGCAGGAACCATCGCCAGAATGATATGTCCCAGATTGAGGCGGCGGGAATACGGCCTTTTGCCCCCGGTGAAGCGAAACATATCAATGAATTTGTTCCAGTACAGTACAACGACAGCCAGCACAGCACCCAGCTGCACAACCACCTCAAACGTTTTGACTGACTCGTTGTCCTCTGATAGACCCAGCAGATGAGCTGTCAGAATCATGTGTCCGGTTGAGGACACGGGCAAAAACTCAGTCAAACCTTCGATGATGCCCATAATAATGGATGATATAAAGTCCAATGTTCTTCCTCCTTGAATTGCAGATGACAGCCCCTGAGGCCTGTCCTGCTATGACGATGTCTGTTCTTCCGAACAAGACTATCCTCTATTATGCTCAGATTTGTCCTCTACTTCAACTCTATGCGTGTAACCCGCTTTTTAAAACGATCTTGACAAAACCCTAGTTATCCCATAGGATATACATTAACTGACTGACTAATCAATCGGGAGGCATTCAGGTATGACGAAAATAAACGGTTTGGAACCCGGAGAAGAGCGTCGGGACCAGATTATACGCATAGCAATGGAACGGTTCGCAACGCAAGGGTATCATCAGACGAAAATTTCCGATATCGTTCGTGAAGCCGGAGTTGCACAAGGAACGTTTTACTGGCATTTCAAGAGCAAGGAAGCTATTGCCTCGGAGATATTGGTAACAGGCAGGGAGAAGCTGCTTGCGGCGATTGGACAAGGATATCGCAAGGATGCCGGATCGGTTGAGGATATGGTGAAGGCGTCGGAGAGGCTGTTCACTGACCTGTTTACCTTTGCTGCAGAGAATCGGTACTTTATGGAGCTGCTGCTCAAGGGAATCGTGACCGAAAGCTCCGTTCAGAAGTTGGTTGAAGATACTCGCAATGCGGTGGAAACAGCGTTCCGTCACAATATGGAGCGTGCAATTGAACTGGGCATGCTGCCTGCGGATATGAATGTTCCGCTGCGTTCGGCACTGCTTGTAAGCATGATCGAAGGTATTATCTCGCGCTGGTTATTCGGCTCGGCGGAGCTGCACAGCCGATTTCCGGAGATGGACGCTGCTGCTCTGGCGGCAGAAGCGGCAAGCTTTGAGTTTTACGGCCTGCTCGGTACATAGATTTCGGTAAGGCCGGTGGTTTATTTTTCACGCAAAAAGGTAAAAGGTGCACATTCACACTTCTTCACATGATTAAGCCAGTCACAGGGAATAATGGAATCACCAAGAGAACATAAGATGAATGAGAGGAAGTTAACGTCATGAATAACACATATGGATCGAAAAGTCGCAAAGGGTGGTCACTCACCGCTATTCTGCTCATGGTTGTGCTTGTACTTAGCGCATGCGGCAGCAAGGCTGCGGATAATGGGAATACGAACACTGGCAATACGAACAATGCAGCACAGTCTGGCGGCAACGAACTGGAGCAGATCAAATCAGCAGGTGTCATCAAAGTAGGAATGATGGGCACGTATCGTCCGTACAACTTCCTGAATGACAAGAAGGAAATGGACGGTTTTGATGCCGATATCGCGCGTGAAGTGGCGAAGCGTCTCGGAGTTAAGGTTGAATTTGTATCCCAGGAGTTCTCGGGTCTGACACCAAGTCTGCAAGCGAAGAAGCTGGATGCCATCATCAGCCAGATGACGATTACCGATGATCGTAAAAAAGTGCTGGATTTCAGTGATCCGTACATCACCAACCAGGTAAAAATCATTGTCAAAGAAGACAATAACGATATAACAAAGCTCGAAGACTTCAAAGGTAAAACGATTGGTGTAGGCTTGGGCACAAACGATGAAACATACCTCCGCAATGAGGTGCTGCCGAAAGTCGGAGATTTTACAATCAAAACGTATGATGATGTCATCTCATCCCTGAAAGACCTGAATGCAGGTCGGATTGATGCAACGATTAACAACCTGTATGCTTTGAAACCTATTGTTGATGCAAATGGATTCAAAATCAAAGCTGTAGGCGAAGCCATCAAGAGTGACCAGGCAGGGATCGCGGTGCGTAAGGACAACCCTGAGCTTGTAGCTGCACTGAACGATGCGCTGAAAGGCATGAAGGATGACGGTACGTACAATACGATTTTCAAAAAATGGTTTGGTGAAGAGCCTGCGCAATAATGAACCGGCAAGGCGAAGGGAAGTTTGATCCATGGAACTGGTATTTGAGAACATCCCCTTCTTTCTGAAGGGGGCTTATTATACGCTTTATGTTACGGTGATCTCCATGTTTTTTGCCTTTATCATCGGGGTGCTGGTTGCCATTGCCCGTCTTAAAGGGCCGATGTGGTTAAGGCTGATCGCCAGATTTTATGTATCCATCATGCGGGGCACCCCGCTGCTGGTGCAATTATTCGTTATTTATTACGGGCTTGTCGACTATGGTGTAACGCTTGGTTCGCTTACGGCCGCTTGTCTGGGGCTTAGCTTGAATGCCGGAGCGTTTCTGTCCGAGACGTTCCGCGGGGCGATTCAGGCGGTGCCGAAAGGGCAGACAGAAGCGGCATATGCAACCGGCATGACGCCGGCACAGGCGATGAGACGCATTATTTTCCCGCAGGCGGTGCGCATTGCCATTCCACCGATGGGCAATACCTTTATCGGCATGCTGAAGGAAACATCGCTGGTGGCGGCGATTGGTGTTACGGAGCTGCTGCGTTCTGCACAGCTTCTGGTATCCCAGTATGCGCTGAACATGCCATTTTATCTGGCGATCGGAGTCATTTACTGGATCATGAGCATCGGCTTCTCGGCCATTCTGGAGCAAGTGGAGCGCCGGCTGGCCCGGGCTTACTAGAGGGGGAGAGAAGCGATGATTACAACAACCGGATTGACCAAACGTTTTCAAAATCATGAAGTGCTGACCAATATCGATATGCATGTGGATGCCAAAGATATTGTTGTACTGCTAGGTCCTAGCGGCTCAGGCAAAAGCACACTGCTTCGCTGTCTCAATGGACTTGAACAGTTGTCCGGCGGACAGATCGAAGTGAACGGCATTGTGGTAAACAGCGCAGATCCGCTGCGTGTTCAGCGTGCCCGGGTGCTGGAAATTCGCCGCCAGACCGGCATGGTGTTCCAGCAGTTTAACCTGTATCCGCATAAGACGGTGCTTGGAAATGTGATGGAAGGTCTTGTGACGGTGAAAAAAATCAAACGGGACGAAGCCGCCGAGCGCGGACGGCTTTTGCTGGATCGTGTAGGTCTGTCGGATAAGCATGACGCTTATCCTTCCCGTTTATCCGGTGGACAACAGCAGCGCGTAGCCATTGCACGAGCACTGGCGATGGAACCGGAAGTGATGCTGTTTGACGAACCCACCTCGGCCCTCGACCCCGAACTGGTTGGAGAGGTGCTGTCGGTGATGAAAGAGCTGGCACAGGAAGGCATGACCATGCTGGTCGTGACACATGAGCTGAAATTCGCTCGGAATGTGGCGAACAAAATTGTTTTCATGGCGGATGGCTCCATTGTGGAGACAGCAAGCCCGGAAGCTTTTTTCGAACACCCGGAGCAAGAGCGCACACGCCAATTCCTGCGGCAGATTACGGAATTTTAAGCTACCCAGCGATTGGAAGGTTATTCTGTCATCGCAGTGCATGTGTAAATACTATAGAAAGAAGGAAAACATCATGAATGTAACAACAGTATGGAAGGGAAAACGCGCGTTTACCTCCGAAGGACCCTCAGGGTATGCTGTAGGTATGGATGCTACGGCAGCTTATGGTGGAGATAGCCAGGGGGCAACACCGATGGAGCTGCTGCTGGCTGGACTCGGCGGCTGTATGGGGATTGATATCACAATGATTCTGGATGCTTTTCTGGACAAAATTGACTCAATCGAAATCGAAGCACAAGGTACTCGCAGTGAGGATATGCCCAAAGGCTTCACGTCCATTGATCTGATCTTTAAAGTAGACGGCGATATCCCGGATTACCGGATCTGGAAAGCCATTCAGATGGCAGAAGAGAAATACTGCGCCGTTTCGGCATCGCTCAGCGCAGATATTCATCCGAAGCTGATTCTTAACGGTGTAAGCACACCTCGTCCATAAATCGTAGAGCAGTCAAACGTAAAAATGAAAACATGACTCTATAGAGAAAAGGCACTTCCAGATATGGGAGTGCCTTTTTGGGCTTTCACAACATTTGTACCGTTCACGAGAACAAGTGCTGGCCGACGACATGGATTTCATCTTATTAGAAGTCAGGAAGACGTGAGTTCGTCATTCTCGGGCTCAAGCCGAAGAGCTGCACCAAACCATTGCGATGCGATGGTAAAACAAATCCAGGCACACAGCTCGCTAATCTGAGCTTCTGTGAAGTGCTCCAACAGTACAGGAAACACGGCACGATCCACGTTGCCGCCTGTTTGCAAAAACAGCTCCGCAAGTCCGGTCGCCATGCTAATGGCGATCTCTTCGGGGTTCGGATCAGGCTGGCCTTTGGCCCGGCAATACAGGCATCCGTTGCGCTGTGCCAGCGTACGCCGGACCTCCTCCTTCAGTTTGGCGGACAACAGACTGTTACCTTCAAGCACATCGCCGAGTGCATTCCAGTGCTGCATGACAGCAGGCTGATGTCCGAGTAAACGCTGAAACGGGGTATCCCCGGTAGCTGAGAATGAAATTATGGGCATGGTAATGTACAGTCTCCCTTCGTAACTGAACCGATTGAATGCGCATCACAATCTTCTTTATCTTATCGAACGGTGTATAGTTTCTCCACTGCAAATGATATGAAATCTGTGCTAATCTGAAGCATATGAATTGAAAAAAGGAGTTTGAAAAGACATATGAATCTGGATGCAACGGATTACCATATTTTAAGAATGTTACGTGAAGATGCACGTCGCTCCATGCGTGAATTGGCCCGTCTGGTGAATCTCTCGCCCACTTCTGTCGGAGAGCGGGTGCGCAGACTGGAAGATGCGGGGATTATCGAGGGATACGAGGTGAAGATCAATCGTTCCCGGCTCGGCTGCAGCGTTCGCTGCATGCTTGAGGTGACGCTGCGAAACGGCGAGCACGAGCGGTTTGCCGAATATATCCGGCAGCTGCCATGGTCCGAATATGCCTATCGCGTGGCGGGCAAGGCTTGTTTTATGGTCATGTTATCCGCCCCGGGCATGGCCGAGATTGAGGCATGTATTAATGAGTTGTCATCTTATGCGACGACGGTAACCCATGTTGTTTTTTCTACGTTGGAGCTGCAGGATTTGATTCTGGAGTGCTAAACGCTCGTGCAAAAGGCTGCATGGTAATGTGATATGATGAATACGCAGGTCAGGGAAGCCTGATTCTGCCTTTTTAATGTAAGCGCTTATACAGATGACGGAAGGTGCAGATATGTTAAAACGGCTGGTTCGAATTACAAACGACCTCAAATTAAAGCATAAATTGCTTATTTCCTACGTGCTTGTTGTCATGATACCCGTGCTCATTATCGGTCTCGCGGTCACAAGTTACTTCCGTCAGCAGGCACTGGATAATGCGATTGGGCAGACCATCATCAATGTGGACAAAATCAAAAGCCAGACAGCCACGATGCTGCGTGTGCCTACTGATATCTCCAATATGCTTATGTTTAATACCGATCTCAAGGAGATTGTGAATCGGCGGTACAAGAGTGTGGTGGAGCTGACCTCGGCATATCTCGCTTATAAGGATTTTCAGGAATATCGGCGGTTGTATCGTGAAGTTGCCGGCATTCGATTTTACTCGACCAATCCGACCTTGATTAACAATCTTGAATTTATCCCGGTCAATGAGCGCACCAAGGAGAGTTACTGGTACAAGGAGGCGTTGAAAACAACGAGCATTGGCTGGTTTTATATCCCTGGCAACGAAGACAATCCGGTTCACCGGCTTAGTCTGGTGCGCAAGGTTCCTTTTGCCGAGTATAAGACCGAGGGTGTGCTGATGATTGTGATCAATCAGGAGGAGCTTAACGGTTTGCTGCGTCAGGAGCAGTTTGAGACGTTGATCACGGATGAGCAGGGATACGTTGTGGCAGCCAAAAATACCGAACTGGTTGGTAAAACGCTGGACGAGCTTGATTTTGGCGTAGACCTTCAGAGTCAGCCCAAGGGTACCATTGAAGCTGATTTCCAGGGAGAACCGTCCAACATCGTCATTGATGAACTGGGCCCGGGATCAAGCTTTAACAAGCTGAAGGTCATCTCGGTATTTGCGACCAAAAACATCGTCAAGGATGCAAACCAGATCAGCCAGATCGGCATGATTTTTATTACGCTTGTGCTGGTGATCGCGCTGCTGCTGGTTTACATTATTTCTTTTCTGACGTCAAACCGACTGCTTCGGCTCAGTAAACATCTGAACAAGCTGGCCCTTGGGGATCTGAACGTTACTTCCCGCATTGACGGAAATGATGAGATCGGGCAATTGTCACGCCAGTTTAATTATATGGTGAAGAGTATTAACGAACTGATGACTCAGGTGGTCGAAACGACCGAGCAGAACAACCGATTGGAAATCGCGCAGAAAGAGATTAAACTGAAAATGATGGCAAGCCAGATTAATCCCCATTTTTTATTTAACGCTTTGGAATCAATTCGCATGAAGGCTCACATCAAGGGAGAAGCGGAGATTGCGAATATCGTCAGGCTGCTTGGCAAGCTGATGCGCAAGAGTCTGGAGATTGGCAGCGGCAAAACAACGTTCCGGGCGGAGCTGGAAATGGTGCGTTCCTATCTGGAGATTCAGAAATTCCGGTATGGAGACAGACTGGCGTTTGAGATTCACCTGGACCCTGTGGTGGAGAAAATGTATATCCCGCCGTTGATCATTCAGCCGATTGTGGAGAACGCCATTGTGCATGGACTGGAAAACAAGGAAGGACAGGTACAAGTGCATATTCACATCTGTATGAAGGATGGTAAGGTTCGAGTGAAAGTGAAGGATGATGGAGCGGGGATCACGCCGGAACGGCTTGCAGAGGTCATGCAGTTTGTCAGCGGTCCTGAGGAAGAGGAAAGAAGCCGGATCGGGATGCGCAATGTGCATCAGCGTTTGACTTTGACGTACGGGGAAAACTCCGGGTTACAGATTAACAGCATGTACGGGGAAGGAACAGAGGTTTCTTTCACCTTGCCAGCAGGGGGGAACCAGCATGTATAAAGTATTGTTGGTCGATGATGAACCGAGCATTCGCGAGGGACTGACCACGATTATCGATTGGGAAAAATACAGCTTTCAGGTTATGGCTACTGCCGGAAGCGGGCGCGAGGCCATCGCCTGTTTCAATGAGATGTTGCCTGACCTGACCATTATTGATATACGGATGCCAGGCATGACGGGCCTGGAGGTCATCGAGGAGCTCCGCGTGCAGCATCCGGATGCGCATTTTCTGATTCTGAGCGGATATGCTGACTTTGACTATGCCAAAAAAGCAATCAGTTTCGGCGTGGACGGATATCTGCTGAAGCCGGTGGATGAAGATGAGATTATTGCGGAGCTTGAGCGTATTGCTGTGCAGCTTAACCAGGAACGGGAGACGCTGGCTCGCTATGCGGGAGAAGATACAGCGTACAGGGAGCATCAGATTGAAGCGCTGCTGTATGACTCTCTTCAGGGTGAAGGCAGCGTTGAGACGGATAGTCTTGGCCTGCACTGGCCGCAGTATCAAGTCATTTTACTGGAGATTCATGCAGGGTCGGACCTGCAGCGGAGCAATGAAATAAAACGCAAGCTGGTGGAGGCCTTTGATCAGAAGCAGCGGGGCATCGTGTTTTCCTTCCATTCGGGACTGGGTCTGTTAACACAGGAGGTAGTTGATCAGAATCCCACATCACAGAGCCTTTACGATGAATTGCAAACCTTGCTGGCCGAGTGGGATGTGAAGATGTATGCGGCTGCTGGCGAGCCTGTGAAGTCTACAGCAGAGATTGCGAGGTCGTATACACAAGCGAGCAGCCTGCTTGCCGAACGTTTCCTGTTCACAGAACAGCGGATCAAATGCTGGGAAGAAGGCCGAATCTCTCCACGAAGCGAAGAGGAAAGCCTTCCTGCGGCCGAAGCAAAAGCAGATGGTTTGCAGGAGCCTGACGAAGGTGAACTGGCAGACAAGCTGTATTATGCGCTGGATATTCGCAGCAGCGAATCTGTTATGCGTGTGCTTGGAGAGATGCAGGAGCGTCTGGTGACGCACCACTGGACAGAGCAAGCGATCAAGACTGCATTTTCGCAAGTGTTCTCACTTGCCTTCAACAAGCTTGCTGCTGCCAATCAGCAGATGCAGTCCATTATGCAGGAACACTCGGTGCTGATTAACGAGGTATACCATCAGTTGACGATAGCTGATCTTATAGCGATGTCGGCAGAACATTTGAACCGTCTGATTCAGCGCATGGGCGGCGGCAGCAAGGACACGGTGATGAAACAGATGATTGAATTCATTCAGCGTAACCCCGGTGAGAATCTGAAGCTGGAGGTGCTGGCCGAGGTGTTTAATTACAACAGCAGTTATTTGGGAAAATTGTTCAAGAACCATACCGGCGAGTATTTTAACGCCTTTCTGGACAAGGTGCGCATCGAAAAAGCCAAAATGCTGCTTGACGAAGGGCTAAAGGTTCATCAGGTCGCTGCAAGAGTGGGATATGCGAACGTGGACTATTTTCACAGTAAATTCAAGAAGTATGTAGGGGAATCCCCTTCAGCGTATAAACAATCCAGATCGCAGTCTTGACTTGGCCTAAAGGGTTAAGGGCAGCACCAGGTGAATAATACGAAGGCTTCATAATATAGTCCATGTACTTCCCGCAATAAGCAATGGTCTAGGCAGGATCTTACACCGTAGACTGATTGTACAGTGTACAAGAGTCCAGATGAAGGGATGGCTGCGGGATATGAATCGACCGGATGTAGCTGCTGCACGTTACACGATAAACTTGAACGGAACCTGGCAGTTCCAGTTGGCTGAGCAGGCTGAAGTAGCGGGGGAAAAGCGAGGCACTCAGCAATACAGTCCCCCGAACCGGCAGGATACCGCATGGAATACCATTCAGGTTCCAGGTTCATGGGAGGAGCAGGGGTACGGGGAAGAGCCGGAATACGCAAGAATGGATACGTGGACCAAAATTCGTGAATATGAGGGATCGGCCTGGTACGCTCAGGATGTCCATATCCCGGCTGATGAAACCGGCGGCCACTATGTATTCAGGCTTCAAGGCGTGCGATGGACTTCCAGGCTGTGGTTCAACGGCGTTGACGCTGGAGAACGGGATAGTCTGTTGACGGAACATTCGTGGGAAGTAACGCCTTGGGTCAAGCCGGGAGAGATCAACCGGATCGAGATTTGGGTGGATAATACGATGAAGCTTGCTCTGGCCGGCAGTCATATTCACTCTTTGCATACGGCTACGGCTTGGGGTGGTATTACAGGTGGAGCATTTTTGGAAAGGCTTCCACTATGCCGGGTGCATACGGTTCGAATTGAGCCTGACCTGGATAGCGGCACAATAGAGGTGCATGGTGTAGTAAGTGTACCTGATCCGTCCGCAGCTGCATCCCTGAAGCTTCGGTTGGATATACAGCATCCGAACGGCACATGGCTCAAGTCTGAGCATCTGACATTAAAGCACGAACAACGTACATCAGGTGCAGTCCAGCGTGATTATGGGAGTGACAACGATACCAGGCCGGATATGGTGTTGCTGCCATTTTCACAACAGATTGCACTGGATGCCGAGTATTCCATCGCAGATTGGACCGATGAGCATCCAGCCTTGTATCGGGCCGTTATTCGGCTGCAAAAGGCTGGTCAGGAAACGAGACAAGGGAAGGAATGGGGACCAGATCTGGAACCTGAACCGGACCAAGGAACGGGGGAGGAGCTTGACCGGATAGAGCAGCGGTTCGGCATGCGTTCGTTTACGGCGAAAGGTAAACAGCTGGTGCTGAACGGAACGCCCGTTTTTCTGCGCGGCTACGTAGACTGCTGCATCTTTCCGCTGACAGGTTATCCCGTGTGGGAGGTTGCCCACTATGTCCGGCAGTTTCGCATAGCCAAGTCTTACGGGTTCAACCATGTACGATTACACGGGTGGAGTGCGCCTGAACCGTTCTGGGAGGCAGCCGATGAGGTGGGGATGGTGGTACAGGCCGAGCTTCCTCATTGGTCACGCTTTTTTGAGCAGCAAGATGTTCCTGCTCCTCCTGAAATACAGACCTATCTGATCCAGGAGCTGGATCGGCTGCTTGAGACACTCCATGGGCACCCTTCCTTTGTGCTGTTCTCCCTTGGCAACGAGCTGATTGGGGCAAACGGACATCCTGAACTAAATGCAATGCTAGACAGAGCAAGGCAGAAGGACCCTTTCCGACTGTACACAGACAATACAGGCTTTGGGCAGCTTCCGGCATGGGGACGAGAGGCCGACTATTATATTCAATCCTTCAACTGGCATCCGCCGCTGGAATCCGTGCTCTCCGCCATGCCGGATACTACGCTGGATTATCGTGCAGTTACAAGGCTTGCTTCACAGCCGATTATCGGGCATGAGCATGCGCAGTTTACGATGTATGTTCGTCCTCAGGAGAGGCGAAAGTATACAGGAGTTCTTCGGCCTACGTGGTTAGAGCCTGTTGAAGAATCGCTCTCTCGCAAAGGCATGATGAGCAAGCTGGAGCAGTATCAGCAGGCAACGGGCACACATCTGATGCGATCGCTGAAAGAAGCCATGGAGCGCGTAAGAAGAACATCGGATGCTGCGGGCATTCAGCTGCTGGATATTCGTGATTTTCCAGGGCAGGGCCATGCTACAACCGGTTTTCTGGATGTGTTCTGGGATAGTAAAGGAATTACCACACCGGATGAAGTTAAACAATTCAATGCCGATGTAGTGATACTTCTAGGTTCCAGGGAACGGACATACTACGCCGGAGAAGCGGTCGAAATCGATGTGAGCATATCCCATTATGGCAAAAGGGTGTTAAAGAACGCCTCTGTCCATTGGAGGGTTGTTACAGATGCGGGTGCAGCTGAAGATGAAGTGACACGTGCTGAAGGAATGTGGAGGTACGGGGATATCTCATGCGGCTCGGTCATGTCTCTGGGGAGCATTCACGCAAAAGCACCGGGCACAGGTGCCGCTGCATTTCGAGTAGAAGCGGAGCTGCGATGCGATAATGTTTCAGATGCCCATACTCTGGTGGCTCGGAATGATTGGCATGGCTGGTCGTTCCCGATGATGATGCTGGATAGAGAACGTCATGGGGAGATGAGACGGGTCTGGAACACGGTGAAGGAGCTGCAGCCTCTGCTGGTTGACTCGTATGAACGTCCTGTGCACGAAGTGCAAGGCCAAGGGTTGTTAAAACAAGGCCAGCATGACCTGGTGATTGTGAAGTCGTTAACTCCTAATGTACTGGATTATCTCTTGAATGGCGGCAGGGTTTGGCTTATGCCAGGTGCCGAGGATCTGTATGATCCGGTGGAAACGAAATACCTCCCGGTGTTCTGGAATTATCTCATGTTTGCCACGCAGCCTGGGGCTACGATGGGGATGTATATCGAGCAAGAAACGCCGATGCTCGGTGCTTTTCCGCAGGATGGGGCTTCTGACTGGCACTGGTATTATCTGGTGAATGGAACGCCTGCACTATGCCTCGATACCATGCAGGACGTTACACCGCTGATTGAAGTGATAGATCATTTTCACCGGGCCAAACGGTTGGCCTATGCATTCGAGGCCAGAGCGGGGAAGGGCCGGTTACTGGTATCCTCTTTTCCTTTTACAGACACAGCCTTGATGAAACGACCGGAAGTGGCTTTCCTGTTTCAAGAAATGCTGACTTATGTGCGCGGAGAGCAGTTCCAGCCGGAACGTTCAATCACCACCGCCCAGTTACTAGGTATGTTCAAGCTTCAACCCATTCAATTTACCTTATAAAAAAGGGAGCATGTTAAGGGACCTGAGAAGGTCTCTTTTTGATGTGCCCTGAAACAAAGGTAAACGATTTCTAAAAAACGTTTTCGAATCATGGTAATTAATAATCATATCTTCCTTTATATGTATTCGTGTGCGTTAGTTAGTTCAAATTATCACTAATTTTAACGGTCTAATGTCTTGTTTTAAAGGGGAATATCTAATTTCTATATGATTTTCTCTAAAATCCAGATGGTATTTTGGAAACGCTCTATCGATTATGATTATTTTATAAAAACAGAGGAGGGGGAACGGAGATGGAAACGCTAACAAAGAAATCCGCTTCCGCGAAAAGAAGCAGTGACCCCAAACCGCCATTGAAGCAGCGGCGAAACGGAGTTTGGGACAGAATCAAACAACAGAAGTATCTTTATTTGATGTCATTGCCATTCGTAGCTTGGGTTTTCGTATTCAACTATCTGCCGCTGTGGGGATGGACGATGGCTTTTCAAAATTATAAACCGGCGAGGTCTTTCGGAGAGCAGCAGTGGGTCGGGTTTAAACATTTTGCAGAATTGTTCAGTGATGACCGATTCTATCTGGTGCTTCGTAATACACTTGCCATGAGCTTGATGGGACTGATCGTCGGTTTTGTCGTGCCGATTGTTTTTGCCATCCTGCTGAATGAAATGAGAGGTATGTTCTTCAAACGGGCTGTACAGACCGTATCTTACCTTCCTCACTTTGTATCCTGGGTGGTTGTGGCGGGCATTATCACCAAAATGTTGTCCACAGACGGCGGGATTGTCAATGATCTTTTGATTGGTCTGAATATTATTGATCAGCCGATACAGTTCATGGCAAAGGGGAATTTGTTCTGGTACATTGTGACCGCTTCAGATATGTGGAAGGAAACCGGCTGGAATGCGATCATCTATCTGGCAGCCATTACGGGCATTGACCAGGAGCTGTATGAGGCTTCCCGTGTGGACGGTGCGAACCGTTTCAGACAGATGTGGCATATTACATTACCAGGTATTCGGACAACTATCTCGGTATTGTTCATCATGTCCATCGGACATCTGATCAGCATCGGCTTCGAGAAGCAGTTCCTGCTCCAGAACAGTCTGGTACTCGATTACTCAGAGGTGCTTGATCTATATGCGCTCAATTACGGTTTGAATATGGGACGATTCTCGTATGGTACAGCAATTGGTATATTCAACTCCGTTGTCAGCATCATCCTTCTGTTTACGGCAAACGGCTTGTTCAAAAAATTCACCAAAGAAAGCATCATGTAGGGAGGGGAGACATTATGGCGAACAAAGCATTCAATGCCACACGGGGCGACAAAGTGTTCGATATATTCAATATCCTCGCGATGACCATGGTGCTGGTTGTAACACTGTATCCATTTCTTAACGTACTGGCGATCTCGCTGAATAACTCGGCCGATACTGTACGTGGTGGAATCTATCTGTGGCCGCGCGAATTTACGCTGCAGAACTATCAGACGATTTTTCAATATGACGGCTTGCTGCAAGGTTTGAAAATCTCTATCATGCGTACCCTTGTGGGTACACTACTCGGTCTGATCAGCTCATCCATGATCGCTTTTACACTGAGCAGACCTGATTTCGGTCTTCGAAAATTTGTTTCCACCACGTTGGCGCTGACAATGTATTTCTCCGGGGGGCTGATCCCGGTATACATTCTGATGCGTGACCTGAATCTGATCGGTACCTTCTGGGTATATGTACTGCCTGGTATGATCAGCGCCTGGAACGTATTTATTATCCGTTCATTCATTGACGGTTTGCCTTATGCCTTGCAGGAATCAGCCAAGCTGGACGGTGCCAATGATTTTACAATCTATTACCGCATCATTCTTCCTTTGTGCAAACCGGTACTTGCCACAATCGCTTTGTTCCTGGCTGTAGGTCAGTGGAATGCCTGGTTCGATACGTACCTGTATAATGGCTCGAAGGCACATCTGACTACGTTGCAATACGAGCTGATGAAGGTGCTGCAAAGTACACAGCAAGGCTCAGGAGCGGGACGGAATGCCAATGATATGGCACAGCAGATGGCACAAATTTCACCGGAATCCATCAAAATGGCGATAACCATCGTTGTAACGGTTCCGATTCTGATCGTGTATCCATTCCTGCAGAAATACTTTGTCGGTGGTATGACACTTGGGGCGGTAAAAGCATAGACCTTGATACCGATGTAAAGACTGGCCTAATAATGGATTGCAAACCTATAATAGAGTACTTATATAGAGAAGCTCAGGGTATCCCGGCTGCTGCCATACGCTAAAACTTTCAGTTGTGGCGGCAGAGCAGGGGTAATTCATGAAGCTAAGAGAGGAACAGAACAGTTCCGTATAAGACAGACGTATGAAATAGGGAGGATTACCATTATGTCCAGTTTTAAAATGAAGGTCGCACTGGGGCCGCTCCTGGCTTTACTTTTGATTACCTCCTGTGATGGAGGCGTCGGCGGTAAAACGTCACTTATGAATACTAGCGGAGCACCATCTCCACTTGCGTTCGATTTTTTCAGTGTAGATCCGAGTCCGAACTGGAATGGCATGAACGATAATGTTGGCAAGGTTATTACAGCCAAAACAGGGGTAACCCTGAATGGAGAGTTTGATGTGAGCGGGGGACAGGACAAAATATCACTGATGGTAGCTAGCGGAGACTTCCCCGATATCGTGTCACCCAAAGGGGAGCTTAGCAAGCTGGTGGATGCTGGGGCAATGGTGGATCTGACGGACCTCATTGAACAATACGCTCCCAATCTGAAAAAGCTATATGGTAATTATATGAATCGGCTGAAATACAGTAATGAAGATCAGGCAATCTATGTGCTGCCGACGTATTATGCGGTGGACCAGACCTATTTTGATGCAGGCGGGGGATTTGGTATTCAGCATCGAGTACTGAAAGAGCTTGGTTACCCTCAAGTCCGCACCCTTCAGGATTATGAAAATGTATTGCGAGCTTACAGTGAAAAGCATCCTGTAACGGACGGTCAGCCCACCATTCCGTTAACGCTGGATGCAGAGGGCTGGAGAATTATGATCACAGTCACCAACCCGGCATTTCTCGCAACAGGTGCACCGGATGATGGTGAATACTATATCGATCCAAAAACCTATAAAGCGATGCTGCACTATAAACGCCCGGAGGAAAAGGAGTACTTCCGCTGGTTGAATCATATGTACAACGAAGGTTTGCTTGACCAGGAGAGCTTTGTCCAGAAATCGGACCAGTATAAATCCAAAATTGCCAGTGGTCGTGTACTGGGAGTTATTGATCAGGATTGGGGATACGCTGATGCGGAGAACGAACTGAAATCTGTGGGCAAAGCAGAATCGGCCTATTCCCATTTCCCGGTTACTTTGTCCGAAGAGATGAGAGATCATTCCTTCCAAAATCCCGGTTTTGTATCGGGCTGGGGAGTAGGCATCACTACAGCAAATCCTGATCCAGTGAGAACAATCAAGTTTTTTGATTATTTGGCTTCGGAGGAAGGGCAAGTTCTGATGAACTGGGGCATTAAGGGCAAGCATTATGAGATCAAGGAAGGCAAACGGGTAATTCCTGCGGCTGTTCAGGATCAAAAAACAAATCATGCGTCCAAGTTCCAGAAAGAGTCTGGCATTGGATTATATAAAAATATGTCCGGACGGTATGGAGATGGTGTGAAGGACTCCACGGACAATTATTTTACGACCAACTTTCCTGAACAGATTGAAGCGGGATACACCGAAGCAGAGAAGGAAACGCTGCAAGCCTACGGTGCATCGACATGGAAGGATTTATTCCCGAGCGAAGAGCAATTCCCGGTCAAACCGTGGGGAGCAGCATACAACATGCCCGCTCCAAGCGACTCCGAGTATATGGTCATATTCCAGAAAACACAGGACATTATTCGCAAACGGATTCCCGAAGCGGTGCTCAGCTCACCCGAGCAATTTGATGTGATTTTTGATGGCATGATTACAGAGCTGAACCAGGCAGGAGCAGAAAAAATGGAAAAACAATATACAGCGCTCATACAAAATCGCGTTCATTTATGGAAGGATAAACCGAGATAGAGAGCTATACGTTTGTCCATTTTGAAAATAAGATAAAACCCGAAACATTGGGTTTATTTTATACAGAAAACGTTTTAGTGAAACCGTTTTAGAAATTTTATATTAGCTATTGACAAGGGTATTTTATGATATTATGATACAACTGTGAAAGCACTTACAAAAGTTGTACAATGATATACTTATTTACCCAAAACAAAGATAATGAACACATTTGGACATTTACAAAGATCGTTAATCATTAAGGTCAAATTGTAACCCCTTCTTCAATTGAAACAAGTAAGCGCTTTTAATTTTATTGAATCTGAGAATATCACAGGATTCACCCGAATGACGGTATAAGCAGGCACGGCCTGTTGTACAAATACACAGCTTCATTTTATCCAAAAGGGGGATTATACATGAAGGGCAGAACACCAAAAACATTTGCAATGCTTCTGTTAGCCAGCGCGCTGGCTATTACAGCAGGATGCGGCAGCAGCGGAGAGAAAACAGCTTCAGAGAAACCGGCGGACACGGGGGACACAACGACTCCGATTACACTTACATTCTTTGGCGCAGACGCTAGTCCGAACTGGAACAACATGAAAGACGCTGTCGGGCAAGAGATTACCAAGGCAACAGGAGTAACAATTGAAGCTGAGTTTGACGTAAATAATGGTGGCGAACAGAAGATTCCGCTTATGGCTGCCAGTGGTGACTACCCTGATATTATCTATCCTAAAGGAAACCTTTCGAAGCTGGTGGATGCAGGTGCAATGCTCGATCTGACCGATCTGATTGAGGAGCATGCGCCCAACCTGAAGAAAATCTACGGTGACCAGATGAACCGTCTGAAATACAGTAACGAAGATCAGGCGATTTACACGATTCCAACGAACGTGGGAGTAGACAACGTCGTATTTGACGCAACAGGCGGATTCGAAATCCAGCAGAAAGTGCTGAAAGAGCTCGGTTACCCTGAAGTGAAAACGCTGGAGGACTATGAAAATGTTCTTCGTGCCTATTATGAAAAGCATCCAACCATCGACGGTCAGCCCACCATTCCGCTCACGCTGAATGCAGATGACTGGAAGATTATGATTACGGTTACCAATCCGGCTTTCCAGGCAACGGGTGCACCGGACGATGGTGAATATTATATTGACCCTGAGACGTATGAAGCGAAGCTGCATTACAAACGTCCGGAGGAGAAGGAATACTTCCGCTGGTTGAACAAAATGTACAACGAGGGCCTGCTAGACAAAGATACCTTTGTGCAAAAGGATGACCAATACAAGTCCAAAATTGCCAGCGGCCGCGTGCTGGGTCTGATTGACCAGGAATGGAACTATGGCGAAGCGGAGAATGCTTTGAAATCAGCAGGTAAAGATGACAGCACTTATGCGCACTTCTCCGTATCCTTGAACAAAGACATTGTGGATCATACGTTCCAGCCAACCGGTTTTGACGGTTACGGTATCGGTATTACAACGTCTGCAAAAGACCCGGTACGCATTATTAAATTCATGGATTGGCTTGCTTCTGACGAAGGTCAAGTGCTCAGAAACTGGGGTATAGAGAACCAGCACTACAAAGTAGAAAATGGAAAACGCTTCGTACCTGAGGATGTTCAGGATCGTAAAATCAATGATAACTCCGCGTTTACCAAAGAGTCCGGTATCGGAATGTATAGCATTTTCAGTGCCAGATATGGTGATGGCGTGAAGGATTCGACAGACAATTATTACACAACCAACTTCCCTGAGCAGATTCAGGCCGGATATACAGCAGCTGAGAAGGAAACGTTGAAGGCCTATGGCATTACAACCTGGAAGGACTTCTTCCCTTCTGAAAAAGACCTGAAGCTGAAGGATTGGGGAGCAGCATATAACATGCCTGTGCCTTCTGATACGGAGTACAATGTCACCTTCCAAAAAACACAGGACATCATTCGTAAACGAATTCCTGAAGCAATTCTGGCGAAGCCGGATCAATTCGACAAGCTGTATGATGGACTGCTGGCTGAACTGGATAAAGCCGGGGCAGTGGAAATGGAAAAACAATATACCGTCTGGATCAAGGATCGTGTATCCCTGTGGACAGGGAAAGACG
Organism: Paenibacillus sp. TC-CSREp1; assembly: GCF_050171015.1. NCBI lineage: Bacteria > Bacillati > Bacillota > Bacilli > Caryophanales > Paenibacillaceae > Paenibacillus > Paenibacillus sp. TC-CSREp1. The sequence goes on from NZ_JBNOKM010000027.1 coordinate 27,611, forward strand.
TGAACTAAGAGGTATCGTCAGGCTTCGGCCTGTTATATAGATAATACCTTCATACTTAGGGGGAAATAGACAATGAGAGGCAAAATGAAAGGCAGAATAACAGGTAAGACACCCAAAACGTTTGCAATGTTAATGCTTGCCAGTGCAATGCTGGTGACCGCTGGATGCGGCAACTCCGGCAGTAAGGAAACAAACACTGAATCCAGTGGAACAGACCCGATTACGATCTCGTTCTTCGGTGCGGACCCAAGTTCGACCTGGAACAATATGCAGGATGCTGTCGGCAAAGAAATTACGAAGCAAACCGGTGTTACCATTGAAGCTGAATACGATGTGAATAACGGCGGTGAACAGAAAATTGCGTTAATGGCAGCCAGCGGTGACTACCCTGATATGATTTTCCCCAAAGGAAATCTGTCAAAGCTGGTGGATGCGGGCGCCATGCTCGATCTGACGGATCTGATTGAGGAACATGCGCCCAATCTGAAAAAAATTTATGGTGATCAGATAAACCGTCTGAAATACAGCATGGAAGATCAGGCGATCTATACGATTCCGACCATTACGGGTATAGACAACGTCGTATTTGACGCAACAGGCGGATTCGAAATCCAGCAGAAAGTGCTGAAAGAGCTCGGTTACCCTGGAGTGAAAACGCTGGAGGACTATGAAAATGTTCTTCGTGCCTACTATGAAAAGCATCCAACCATCGACGGTCAACCAACGATTCCGCTTACACTGAATGCGGATGACTGGAAGATTATGATTACAGTAACCAACCCGGCCTTCCAGGCTACGGGTGCACCGGACGATGGTGAATACTACATTGATCCCGAGACGTATGAAGCGAAGCTGCATTACAAACGTCCTGAGGAAAAGGAATACTTCCGCTGGCTGAACAAAATGTACAACGAGGGCCTGCTGGACAAAGATACCTTTGTGCAAAAGGATGACCAGTACAAGTCCAAAATTGCAAGCGGCCGCGTGCTGGGTCTGATTGACCAGGAATGGAACTATGGCGAAGCGGAGAATGCTTTGAAATCAGCGGGTAAAGATGACAGCACTTATGCGCACTTCTCTGTATCCTTAAACAAAGACATTGTGGACCATACGTTCCAGCCAACCGGTTTTGACGGTTACGGTATCGGTATTACAACGTCTGCAAAAGATCCGGTACGCATCATCAAATTCCTGGATTGGCTTGCATCGGATGAAGGCCAAGTGCTGCGGAACTGGGGCATTGAAGGCGAGCACTACAAGGTTGAAGATGGCAAACGTGTCATCCCGCAGGATATTCAGGATCGCAAAGTGAATGATAATGCCAATTTCACCAAAGAAACGGGCATTGGAATGTACAATGCTTTCAGTGCTCGATACGGTGATGGGGTAAAAGATTCTACGGGCAATTATTACACAACGAATTTCCCTGAGCAGATTCAGGCTGGATATACCGCGGCCGAGAAGGAAACGTTGAAAGCGTACGGCATCACAACCTGGAAGGATTTCTTCCCGTCTGAAGATGATCTGAAGCTGAAAGAGTGGGGCGCCGCTTATAATATGCCTGTACCTTCAGGCACCGATTACAGTGTGAAGTTCCAGAAAACACAGGATATCGTGCGCAAACGTATTCCGGAAGCGGTGCTGACTACAGCAGCGAACTTCGATGCCACGTATGATGCGTTCCTGGCTGAACTGGATAAAGCAGGTGCAGTGGAAATGGAGAAACAATACACAGAATGGATTAAGGATCGTGTAGCTCTTTGGACAGGAAAAGATGTAAAATAACAATCTGTAATATGTAATACCTTAACTGGTTTAGTAGAGATCGAGAGCTCATTAAATTTACCAAAAAAAGACCCGTTCAGGGTCTTTTTTTTGAACAATGGTGAGGCAGGGCATTGACGCCTTTTTTTGAATCGAATATAATCCTCTTATTGAAAGTACTCTCAGGCTGGGGAAGCCTTAAACTGCTTTGCAACCAAGATATTGCTAACATCAAATAGGTTATTCTTTTATTTAACCTATTTCGAAAACGTTTTAGGAAACTGGTTTCGTTAAATCATACGAAATAAAGAGGGCCACTAGTATCCAAGACCAGCACTCGTAAAGAGGCTGAATGAGGCTTCGAAGCGACCAAAAAAATGATAACGTGACCGCAATTTAGAAAAGCTTGCGAGTCACATCAGAGACGGAGGATTTTATTATGACTATTTTCCAATTCCCCAAAGATTTTCGCTGGGGCACAGCTACGGCATCCTATCAGATTGAGGGTGCTGCGCAAGAGGGAGGACGTGGTGTTTCGATCTGGGATACCTTTGCACGTACACCTGGCAAGGTGTTCAATGGTGATAATGGAGATGTAGCTTGCGACAGCTACCACCGTTACGAGGAAGATATTGAGCTGATGAAAAAGCTCGGCATCAATACATACCGCTTCTCCATTGCATGGCCGCGTATTATTCCGGACGGGGATGGAGAGATCAACCGTGAGGGGCTTGATTTCTATGTTCGCTTTGTCGATGCCTTGCTGGATGCGGGAATTGAACCTTTCCTCACGCTCTATCACTGGGACTTGCCGCAGACGCTTGAGGATGATGGAGGTTGGGGAAACCGTAGAACCGTAGATGCCTTTGTCAAATACGCTGAAGTAATATTCAAAGAATTTTCGGGCAAAATCAATTTCTGGCTTACCTTTAACGAACCTTGGTGTATTGCCTTCCTGTCCAACATGCTGGGTATTCACGCACCTGGTAACAAAGATTTGCAAACAGCAATCAATGTAGCTCATGGCCTGCTCGTAGCACACGGTAAAGCAGTTCAGTCCTTCCGCCGCATGGGCATTACCGGACAGATCGGTATAGCTCCAAATGTATGCTGGGCTGAACCATATAGCAAGTCTCCTGAGGATCAGGCTGCCTGTGACCGCTCCATTGCATTGAACACGGACTGGTTCCTTGATCCGATCTACAAGGGCTCCTATCCACAATTTTTGGTTGATTGGTTTGCAGAAGCAGGAGCAACGGTTCCGATTCAGGACGGGGACATGGAGATTATCTCAGAGCCGATCGACCTGCTAGGTATTAACTATTACACGATGGGCATTAACCGTTTTAATCCAGAGGCGGGTGTGCTTCAGTCGGAAGAATTGAACATGGGACTGATCAAAACAGATATTGGCTGGCCGGTGGAATCACGCGGATTGTATGAATTTATGCATTATTTGCAAAAGTACGGCAACGTGGACGTGTATATTACTGAAAATGGCGCATGTATCAATGATGATCTCGAAAACGGTAAAATCAATGATGATCGCCGAATTTCCTATTACGAGCAGCACTTGGCACAGATCCATCGCATTATCAATGATGGCATTAACCTGAAAGGGTACATGGCCTGGTCCTTGATGGATAACTTCGAATGGGCTGAAGGATACCGGATGCGCTTTGGTCTTGTGCATGTCGATTACCGTTCGCTTGTTCGCACACCGAAGGAAAGTTTTTATTGGTATCAAAATGTGATTAAAAACAATTGGCTTGAAATCCGGAACTAATTGGTTATTTGTACAAGAATAAGTTTCTTCTATTATATATAGGTATATTTAGACTCCTGGACGGCTTTATCGGAATCATCCGATGTGCCGTCTTTTTGTTGTTGTCCAGTGATACAGGGAAAGATGGTTGTTACCTGCAAACGCGAAGTTATTTTATCGTTCAAAAGGGACAGGCAATAATTTCTGTTATGAATTGAGGTTTTTTGGGTTATAAGAAGTAAAGGTGAAGTGTTTTTGGTTTTGTCAACAATATTTCGATAAATAAAGTGTCTAAAATAAGAAATAAATTTGAACATTTGTTGACTAAAATTCATACTAATGTGGTATATTGGTATTAGGAAAGCACTTACAAAAAGGGAAAAGGAAGTGTTTACTATGGCATCGAAAACAGCAATGGTCAGCCAATTAGAGCGTAAAGATAAAAATATGCGGCGCGCAGTTTTGACAATGACAGTTCTGGCATGGGTTGCACTGATTACCGGAGTTGTACTGTGCCTGATTAATTTGAATGATTTTAATGATCGTAATCTGGGGTTGATGGTGGGAATCGGTTTCCTCGTCGGCAGTGTTTTCATCTACGTCATTGCCAAAGCCATTGGTCTGGTTCATACTCGTCATGAAGATGAAGGAGCGGATTAATTATAATCTTGCGAAATATCGTCCATAATAAGACTGGAGTATTCCCTGAAATCCAGTCAATAAAGCCCTTTGCGGATTCGTTGACCATCGTTCAACGGGACTGCAAAGGGTTTTATTTTGTGACTCGAAGTGTAAAGATTACGATGTGCAAATATCAACCGATCCAGCGATTTGTGAGAAAAAATTCACACATTTAGGGTGTAAAATCGACAAATTTGTTAACAAGAATAAAAAAGTCACTCGTTTCTGATATCTTTAGTAGGAAGAGAGTAGTATACTGATTTTTTAGTATTAGCGAATATTTGAGGAGAGGGGATCAAAATGAACAAGAAACCTAGGTCGCTGATTCGGATTATCATTCCGGTTGTCCTGACGTTGGTTACAATTGCATTGATTGTCTGGCCAATGATGGCAGGCGGGCAGTATGTTGTTCTGGATCCGAAGGGGCCTATCGGCGCTTCGCAAAAAGACTTGATTATCATCTCAACCATTCTTTGTGCGATCGTCATTGTTCCTGTGTTGATTTTGTCTGCTGTAATCGTTTGGCGTTACCGCGACAAGCCGGACAATAAAACTGCTTATGAGCCGAACTGGGCTCATAGCACAAAGGCGGAAGTGGTGTGGTGGACGATTCCAATCGTTATCATCGGACTTCTGGCCATCGTTACTGTACGTTATACGTACGATCTGGAACCTTCGAAACCGTTGGTTCACGAAGAGAAAGCACCAATTACGATTCAGGTATCTTCACTGGATTGGAAATGGCTGTTCCTCTATCCTGAGCAAGGCATTGCAACAGTTAATACGCTGAATATTCCGGCAGATCGGCCTGTGAAATTTGAGCTCACTGCAGATTCACCGATGAACTCGTTCTGGATTCCGCAATTGGGTGGACAGATTTACACGATGTCAGGAATGGCGATGACGTTGTATTTGCAAGCCGACCACGAAGGTAAATACTGGGGCTCTGGCGCTAACTTCACTGGTGAACACTTCGGACAGATGCGTTTTGATGTAAATGCAACTTCGGATGAAGAGTTTGACACATGGGTGAAGGAAGTAAAACAGCAATCCCAACCAATGACACAAGAAACGTATGATGCTCTGGCTAAGCCGGGAACAAGCAACGTTGCTTATTTCTCTGAGTTCCCAGAGGGCTTATTCCAGAAAATCGTGACTAAATATGTTGTTGACGGCAAAAGTGCTCACAGCAAGCATGAAGGTTCAAGCTCGAACGAATCTGCTGCTGGAGACAAATCCTTGTCTGTACCGAAAGTAAATACAAGTACGAACTAAAGATTGGAAAGGAGGCCCCCAATGTTAGAGAGATTAAAAGAGTTTGCATCGGAGTTTTTCGTTACCGGCGACCCGCTGATCTATGGAGCAGACGTGGCTATCGGGATTACGATGATTGCGATCGTAACGGTGCTGACTTATTTCAAAAAATGGGGCTGGCTCTGGCGTAACTGGTTAACTACTGTCGATCACAAGAAGATCGGTATTATGTATATCATTGCTTCCATTATCATGTTGTTCCGTGGTGGTGTGGATGCATTGATGATGCGTCTGCAGCTGGCTATGCCTAATATGGATTTCTTACATCCAGAACACTATAATCAGGTCTTCACAACGCACGGTACGATCATGATCCTGTTCATGGCGATGCCGTTTATGTTCGGTTTGTTTAACGTCATTGTGCCGTTACAGATCGGAGCAAGGGACGTTGCATTCCCGTTCCTGAACGCACTGAGCTTCTGGTTGTTCTTCCTGGGCGCAATGCTGTTCAACCTGTCCTTCGTTATCGGTGGTTCACCAGACGCAGGATGGCTGAGTTATCCGCCTCTATCGGAGCTGTCACATAGTCCGGGGGTAGGACAGAACTTCTATATATGGGGTATCCAGATATCGGGTATCGGTTCCCTGGCGACCGGTATCAACTTTATGGTTACCATCATTAAAATGCGTGCGCCAGGCATGAAATGGATGAAACTGCCGATGTTCACATGGTCGGTATTCTCCACTTGTATCATTATCCTGTTTGCATTCCCGATCTTGACTGTGACACTGGCATTGCTCTTCCTTGACAGGTTTGCCGGGGCGCATTTCTTCACCCTTGATCTGGGCGGCAACCCGATGATGTACATCAACTTGATCTGGATGTGGGGTCACCCTGAGGTATACATTGTTGTCTTGCCGGCATTCGGTGTATTCTCCGAGATCGTAAGTACGTTCTCACGCAAAAAATTGTTCGGTTACAAATCAATGGTATTCGCGATGTTGATTATCAGCTTCCTGTCCTTCTTCACATGGGCGCATCACTTCTTCACGATGGGTTCTGGAGCAGACGTCAACGCATTCTTCGCGGTTACAACGATGTTGATTGCTATTCCGACAGGGGTTAAAATATTTAACTGGCTGTTTACGATGTATCGAGGAAGGATTCGCATGGCAACTCCGATGATGTGGACGATTGCCTTTATCCCGTGCTTTATTGTCGGGGGGATGACAGGTGTCCTGTTGTCCGTTGCACCTGCTGACTTCCAGTTCCACAACAGTTACTTCCTGATTGCCCACTTCCACCAAGTATTGATCGGTGGCGTTGTCTTCGGATACTTCGCAGGTCTGTACTACTGGTGGCCTAAAATGTTCGGTTTCCAACTGGAAGAGAAACTGGGCAAATGGGCATTCTGGACTTGGAATATCGGTTTCTATGTCTGCTTCATGCCGCAGTACGCTGTCGGTCTGATGGGGATGACACGTCGTCTGAGCACTTATGGCTGGGATACCGGCTGGTGGGAACTGAACTTTGTTTCCACAATCGGCGCATTCCTGATGGGTGTCGGCTTCTTGTTCCAGGTTGCACAAATTGCAGACGGTATTCGCAAATACAAAACACTCAAAGCTTCTGGCGATCCATGGGATGGTCGTACACTTGAGTGGTCGATTCCTTCACCAGCTCCAGAATACAACTTCGCCGTTACACCGCGCGGAGATGATGTGGATGAGTGGTGGGAAGAGAAAGAACGTCGCGCGAAAGGCATCTATCCGCCTGAGCCTGTTTATGAGCCAATTCATATGCCTAAGAATTCTTCGATTCCGTTCATCATGTCTGTCTTCTGGTTCGTAGCCGGTTTCGGCTTCGTCTTTGGATGGCTGTGGATGGCAATTCTCGGACTCGCTGGCGTGGGTATCTGCATGATTGCTCGTTCCTTCTCTTACGATACGGATTATTACATTCCGGTCGATGAAATCAAGCGTACCGAAGCGTCGTTAAGGGGGTCGGTATAGATGGCTCAAGCAGCCGCTAAGCACGGTGAGAATCATGCACACGGTCATGACCATGGCCACCATGATCCACAAGAAATGAAAATTCTCGGATTCTGGTTTTTCCTGATTTCCGACGTGATCCTGTTCTCCGTATTGTTCGCAACCTTTATTGTGTTGCGTGACAATACGGCGGGCGGACCCATCTTGTCTGAATTGATCAAAATGCCTGGTGTTATTGCTGAAACATTTATCTTGCTCACAAGCTCATTTACGAGTGGTCTTGCGGTTCTGGCAATGAATCAGGGCAAAGTGAAACAATTGATTAACTGGCTGATTGTTACAGCGGTTCTCGGTGCGAGCTTTATCGCACTGGAGGTATATGAGTTTGTTGAGATGGTTCACGAAGGATTCAGCTACACAACCAGTGCAGCTTCCGGCGCGTTCTTTACCCTGGTGGGTACTCACGGACTTCACGTATCGCTCGGTCTGATCTGGATGATCGGATTGATGTTCCAACTGAAAAAACGGGGTATTACCGATGTAACTCGTGGTAAAATCAACGTAATCAGCTTGTATTGGCACTTCTTGGACGTCGTATGGATTTTCCTCCTGTCGATCGTCTATCTCCTGGGGGTGATGTAAGATGGCAGGACACAACTCACATGATACGCACGGTCACGAGCAGCATGGATCATTGAAGTCATATGTCATCGGCTTCATCCTGTCTATCGTTCTGACCATCATTCCTTTGGTTGTAGTACTGAACGACATGATGGGCAAGACAGGAACACTGATTGTTATTCTTGGTACAGCAGCTTTGCAGTTTGTGGTTCAGCTCTTCTTCTTCATGCACATTCGTGAAACAGAGCAACCACGCTGGAACGTTATGGCCCTGATCTTCGGCCTGCTGATCATGATGACCATCGTCATTGGTTCCATCTGGATCATGCTTAACAACGCAGTTGCACATTAATATGCTTTAATCGAGAATCTTCCCGTCTGAAGTTAGGCGGGGAGGTTCTTTTTTTGTTTCTAGATAAGTTAAACTAAAGAATTTACACAGCCACTCCGATGACAGAATAACCTTCCAATCGCTGTTATCCCCAGATTTTTTTGATTCCCCTTTCTAAAGGGAAAATCCGGTGATAAGTGTATGCTTCCGATGTGGCTTTCTTGCAGAAAGCTTTCAGGCGACCGCTTCGCTTTCCAGGTTTTTTCTGTCCTCTCCGTTAATGTGTAAATGAATAGTTTGACTTATATAGCTGTACTATAGAGTGGTTACATAGAAGCTTGGAAGTTAGAAGTGATTATGTGTTAGGATATTTACAAACAGTGGGAAAATACCCCATTTAAAGTGATGTATAGTAAATGAAGTGATAGGGGCGATTACTAGTGAAAGCAAAAGTTATACGTTATCATCGCTTTGGCGCACCATGCAGTGTACTACAGGTTGAAGAAAAACAAGTAATAGAACCTGCCCCAGGAGAGTTGCTGGTAAGGATGTCTGCTCGGCCTATTAATCCATCTGATCTTATTCCTGTTCGAGGAGCATATCCACACCGTACTATGCTGCCTGCTGTTCCAGGTTTTGAGGGGGTAGGGATAGTTGAGGCGGTGGGTCCGGGTGTATCCAATCAAATGCTGGGACGACGTGTATTACCGTTAAGGGGCGAGAATACCTGGCAGGAAATCGTCAAAACTTCGGAGCGATTTGCTGTTGTTGTGCCTGAAGATATTGATGATTACTCAGCTAGTCAGATTTATATTAACCCGGTTACGGCCTGGTTGATCTGTACAGACGTGCTTAACCTTACACATGGTCATACTCTGATTGTGAATGCAGGGGGATCTGCATTAGGGCGAATCTTCGCGCAGCTATCACAGATTTGTGGATTCCAGTTGATAGCGATTACAAGAAATGATTGTCATACTGTTGATTTATTACGTCTCGGGGCTGTGTCTGTTGTGAATACAACTAAGGAGCTGTTACTGGAGAGAATTGCAGCACTAACAGGAGGACGTGGTGCTGATGCCGCTGTGGATTGTATTGGCGGGACAGATGGGGAACAGCTGGTGAATTGTCTGAAGCCGAGCGGTACGGTCATCAGTGTTGGCCTGCTATCAGGAATTACACCATTATGGCATGAAGTAACAAAGGGAACACAGGTTAATGTGCGGCTTTTCTGGTTAAAGCACTGGGTTGAACGCTGTTCGCAAGAACGCTGGGAACAGGTATTTCATGAGTTAATGGAGCTAGTTAGAAGTGGCAGACTTGTCATGGCAAACATTGGGGCGGCTTTTGAGCTAGAGAATGTACGACAGGCTATTGCAGCGACTGAATCTGGCGTAGAGGGGAAGGTACTCTTATTATAGCAATACTTACTTGATACTAGTTTGAATTGCAACATAACCTCTCCCTTTTTCAGGAGTATCGAAAAAAGTCTTGATTTTTTGTTCTGAATGCGTATACTCATGAATATAAGTAATCCGAAACGTTTTGGAGGAAAGCAATTGGCTACAATTAAGGATATTTCACAAATGACGGGTTTTTCAATTACAACCGTGTCCAGAGCGTTGAACGGCTATTCGGACGTCAGCGAAAGTACGCGGAAGTTGATTAAGGAAGCGGCAGAATCATTAAGCTATAGTCCTAATGGTCTGGCAAGAGGCCTGGTCATGAAGGAAACCAAAACGCTGGGATTGCTCGTATCAGGCATGACGTATAAGAACATCGATAACAACTTTGTATTTGAAGTGTTATGCGGCATCAATGATAGTGCTGCCAATTCTGCTTATGACCTGATTTTGTTCAGCACGAATACTGCGAAGCAAAAAATGAAAACGTACACACAGCTGTGCAGGGAACGAAAAGTGGACGGCGTTATTCTCCAGGGTGTGAAGACGGATGATCCGTATTTGCAGGAGGTGTTGGATAGTGACATTCCGTGTGTGCTTATTGACGTTCCTATCGACAGCAAGTATGTAGGTTTCGTGTCTACGAATCACAAGCAGAGCGCACAGACAGCAGTGGATCATCTGATTGATTTGGGCCATCACAACATTGCTATGGTGAACGGTTACCCGGAGGCTTTTGTATCCAAGGAGCGTTATGAAGGTTATGCCGAGGCGATGAGAAATGCCGGAATAAGCTTGAGATCGGAATACGTTGTCAACGGTAATTTTACCGAAGAGGAAGCACAGCAGCAAGCGACCGAACTATTGAAGGCGTATCCTGAAATCACTGCAATATTTTGTGCAAGCGATATGATGGCGCTTGGGGTGATGAAAGCGGCCGGTGAACTTGGCATCGCTGTTCCACATCAATTGTCAGTCGTAGGATTCGATGATATTCCGACTGCCACCTATTTTCAACCGCCACTTACGACCATCCGGCAAAATATGTATCAGCTGGGACATGAGGCTGCAAACCTGCTGATGGGTATGTTGAAATCCGAAGACAGTCCCAAGTACAAGATTTTGGAAAATGAATTAGTTATACGTTCATCAACAGCCGAGCCGGGCCGTTAACATTCTCAGCAGGAGCTACTGAACTGCGGTCTGGATTGCTTGTGTGATGAGTAGAAGCAGGGATAACCGAAATGTTTTTATGTAATCCGAAACGTTTCGGTATTATTTTCAGTAAAATCCAAAACGTTTCGGATATAAAAAAGATGGATAGACATAGGGGGAATGCAAATTGCTGAAATACGATTCAATTCATGGTGAAAGCAGTAACTGGCTGATCACTGAAACCGGGTTTGATCCCGCACATCAAGGAAAAGGAGAGGCTGTGCTGTCACTTGGAAACGGATACATGGGGCTGCGCTCCGCAACAGATGAAAATTACGTTGGACAGGTGCGAAACTGGTTTGTATCCGGTACCTTTAACAAGTTTGATGAGCATGAGGTAACCGAGTTGCCTAACGCTGCCGATGTAACCGAACTGAATATCACGCTGAATGGGGAGACCTTTAGCCTGGAAAAGGGAAGAACAATCGGCTACAGCCGCCAGTTAAATCTTCGTAACGGGGAACTCACCCGGGATATTGTATGGCAGAGTCCCAAGGGAGAACGCTTTGAGCTTCGGTTTCGCCGTTTCGTGTCTCTGAACAATCTTCATCTGCTTGGCTCATCCGTAACGATCAAGCCACTTGATGTTCAGGCGCGTGTGCACATTGCATCCGGCATTAATGGACAATGGACCAATTCCGGTGCACAGCATTTTACCGAGGGTGAAAAGCGGATTTTTGACAAAACGTATATTCAGATGGTATCCACAACAACGCAATCAGGCATTGATTTTGTAACAAATACTGTGCATTACTGGCACTTAAACGGTCAGAAGATCGAGCCGGAGCTGCGCCAAACGATGGGACGCCGCAAGGTAGGCATTGAAGGAACAGTAACTCTGGAAGCCGGACAATCGGTAACCCTGGAAAAAATCTCGAATGTACATACCAGTCGTGATCGGGTGTACAGAAGAGGTAAGTATTCACTGGAGCAGATGCGGGAGACCGCGCTGACAGAGCTGAAGCAGGAGTCGCAAAAAGGGTATGATCAGTTATTTCGTGAAAGCGCTGATGCTTGGGCCGATACCTGGTCCACTTATAACATTGAAGTGGAGAGCACAAGCGGGTATGACCAGCTTGCCATTCGTTTTGCCATCTATCATCTCGTCATTATGACACCTGCTCATGATAATCGTATGGGAATCGGGGCGAAAGGATTAAGTGGTGAAGGATACAAGGGTCATTCGTTCTGGGATACGGAAATCTTCATCCTGCCATTTTTCATCTACAGCAATCCCAAGATCGCAAGATCCTTGCTGGAATATCGATATCAGGGATTGGAAGGGGCACGAAGCAAGGCCAAGGAGAACGGGTTTGAAGGCGCTATGTATCCGTGGGAAGCAGCCTGGATTGAAGATGGCGAAGTTACACCGGTGTGGGGAGACGTTGACATCATCACCGGAGAACAGACGAAGATCTGGTCGGGGTTCATTGAACAGCATATAACATCTGATATCGCTTATGCGGTATGGCATTATGCGCAATCTACAGGCGATGAGGCATTCATGGAGCAGTATGGCTACGAGATCATTTTTGATACAGCCACATTCTGGGCCAGCCGTCTGGAATGGGATGAGTCCAAGGGGCGTTATCACATCAACGAGGTTGTCGGACCGGATGAATATAAGGAACATGTTGACAACAATGCCTTCACCAATCATATGGCTCACTTCAATATGGAGCTTGCCATCCAGTATTATGAGAAGCTTCAGCAGGAGAAGCCGGAGCTGCTCAAGGCGTTGTCCGCGAAACTTGACCTGACATCTGCTCGTGAAGCGTGGAACAGGCTGGAACAGCTTTATCTGCCGGGTCCTAATGAACAAGGAATTATTCCGCAGGACGATACCTACTTGCAGAAAAAAGTCATTGATCTTACCCCTTATAAAAATCAGACCAAAGTCGCCAGCATCTTCAATGACTACAATCTGGATCAGGTTGGTGAAATGCAAATTTCAAAGCAGGCTGACATCATGATGCTGTTCTTCCTGCTTGAGAATAAATTCGAACCCGATATCAAACGTGCCAACTATAACTACTATGAGGCAAAAACACTGCATGATTCCTCATTATCTCTTTCGACACATAGTATTCTTGCCAGTGACTTCGGGGATCGTTCACTAGCCTATGATCTGTTCCGCCGTGCTTCCGAGATCGATCTCGGACCCAATATGCACTCTTCGGATGCAGGTATTCATTCGGCTTCACTAGGCGGCATATGGAAATGTGTTGTGATGGGTTTTGCCGGTGTACGTATGCTGGATGGCCAGCTCCATCTTGATCCCAAGCTTCCTGAAGCCTGGAGTCGCCTCAAGTTCCCGCTATACTGGCATAACCAGCTTTTGCATATCACCATCACGTCAGAGGGCATTCTAATCGAAAGTGATGCAGAGGAAGAAATTTCCCTTCTTCTGTCCGGTCAGCAAGTTACTTTCAGCAAACGGTTTCAAACCTTGGTTTAACATAATTCCATGTGGGAGGTCATTTAAAATGAAAAAAGGGTCCTCAAGTTTGGTCATGATGCTGATTCTGGTATTAGTGTTATCTGCATGTTCTTCAAGCGGAGGCAATAGTGCGGAAGGTGGCAAAGGAGAGAAGATAAAACTCACCTTCTCCGTATGGGGGGATGTCAACTCGGGTGCGGATGAAGTAAAGCTTGCGGAGGAATTCAATGCTGCACACCCTGATATCGAAGTAAAGTTTGAACCTATACCAAGTGAAGGCTATGGAACAAAGCTCACCACATCCTTGGCCGCAGGTCAGGCACCGGATGTGTTCCTCGTTGGTGAAGGTGACTATTACAAATACGTGGACAAAGGTGTAATTGAGCCGCTAGATGACTACTTGAGCAAAGACACTTCGTTTAATCTGGATATTTTCCAAAAGGATCTCATTGAAAATATGAAAATCGATGGCAAACAATACTATCTGCCTAAAGATTTCAACCCTCTTGCTCTGTGGTACAACAAACGGATGTTTGATGAAGCGGGAATCCCTTATCCAACCGATGAGTGGACATGGGATGACATGATTGCAACTGCTCAAAAGCTGACTAAAAAAGATGGCAATAAATACACTCAATTCGGATTTAATGCAGGCAAATGGGAGTATCCGATCTATACGTACCTCTGGGATTACGGTACTGACATCGCAAGCGAGGATGGAACAACGGCGGAAGGTTACATGAACAGTGAAAAAACGATAGCGGCAATGGATCAATATGTTTCCTGGTCTAAAGGGGATAATCGTGTATCTCCGACGCCGCTGGACTCCGAGACGCTTGGCGGAGATTCCTCAATGTTCATGACAGACAAGCTTGCCATGATGATTACAGGCCGCTGGATCAAAGGTGATCTTGATAAATCCGATGTTCAATATGGTTCTGCACTGATTCCTAAAAATACCGACGGTACTCGCTCAAGCATCATTGCAAGTGCGGGTTGGGCAGTTAACGCGGCTGGTAAACATAAAGAAGCCGCTTATGAGTTAGTAAAATGGTTGTCTGGTACAGATGCCCAGAAGCTTCGCTCTGCGAACGGTAAAGTGCTGCCAGCCACTGTGAAGGAACTGGATGAAGTCAAAGCCAAAGAAGTAGCTGACAAACCGGTCATCGAGATGATGGATTATTCTAAAAAACCGATCACGATGCGTTCTGCCAATGGACCTGTGTTTGTTGAGGAATTCACCAAGGCGCTGGAGAAAATGCTGCTCGGCAAACAGGATGTCAAGGGTGCTCTGGATGAAGCTGCGAAGAACGTTGACAGCAAAATCAAGTAAAAACCATGCGGGTGAGTCGGCGGCCATGCCGATTCACCTTCTTCATCAAGGAGGCTGCTATGCGCAATTCTAAATCCGAGCGTGCCGGGTATTGGTTTATCATGCCCTGGTTTGTAGGTTTGCTGCTCTTTACTATTGGTCCAATGTTATTCTCCCTGCTGCTGGCTTTCAGTAAATGGGATATTATTACAGGTGTAAAATCCATCGAATGGGTTGGGCTGGACAATTTCAAAACGATGTTTCATGACGAGCTGTTCTATCAATCGCTGAAGGTTACCTTTATTTTCGCACTGGTCTCTGTACCGCTGTATCAGGCAGCATCTTTGCTGATTGCGCTTATGCTGAATATGCGGAATAAGGGAATGAAATTTTTCCGTTTAATTTATTTCATGCCATCGGTTATTCCGGCTGTTGCGGCATCGATGATGTGGATTATGATTTTCAACCCGGAATATGGCATTCTGAATCGTGCACTTGCCTTTTTCGGTGTACAGGGTCCAGCCTGGCTTCAAGATCCAAGCTATGCGCTTGGTGCACTGATTGTTATGGGTTTGTGGGGCATTGGCAATACCATCATCATTTATTTGTCTGGCTTGCAAGGCGTTCCCGAGGAGCTGTACGAGGCGGCGAACCTGGATGGTGCAGGACCGTTTCAACGGTTTTTCAACATCACACTTCCGATGATCTCCCCTACGGTGTTCTTCAATGTCATTATGGGGATCATCGGTGGATTCCAGTATTTCACCCAGGCATTCGTCATGACCAACGGGGGACCGCTGAACTCGACCCTGTTCTATAACCTGTACCTGTACAATAAAGCCTTTACCGATTTCGAAATGGGCTATGCTTCCGCATTGTCCTGGGTATTGTTCATCATCATTCTGGCGTTTACGCTGCTGGTCATCCGCAGTTCTTCCATGTGGGTCTATTATCAGGGCGATAACGAAAAGGATTGAGAGGAGGAGCAATGATGAATCAAGCAATGACACGAAAACCGGCCTACTCGAAACTATTCTCCCTGCTTATGCTTATTGCTGGTGCGGCCGTCGTGCTGATCCCGCTGTTATGGACATTTGCAACATCGCTGAAGACACCTGCCGAGGTGTTCAAGGACGATTTTTTCCCGGCAGTATGGATGTGGTCCAACTATAAGAATGCTATTTTGGCGATTCCGTTTTTTACATTTTTGAAAAATACGCTGATTATTCTGATCCCGGTATTAGTCGGCACCGTGTTCTCGGCCGCTCTGTGTGCGTATGGCTTCGCCCGGTTTAATTTCCGTGGCAAGCGCACATTGTTTCTGGTGCTGCTGGCAACGATGATGCTGCCTTCACAGGTCACGATGATACCGATGTTCATCATGTTCAAGGAAATCGGCTGGGTTGATACATTTTTGCCGCTCATTATCCCTGCATTTTTCGGAGGCGGTGCGTTTAATATCTTCCTGATTCGCCAGTTCATGCGCGGTATTCCGCGTGATCTGGATGAGTCGGCTTTTGTGGACGGGGCCAACAAAATGCAGATTTTTACCAAAATTATGCTGCCGCTGTCCATGCCGCCGTTGATTGCCGTATCCATTTTCACCTTCATGGGCGTATGGAATGACTTTCAGGGACCGCTCATTTATCTGAATTCCAGTGATAAGTACACGCTGGCTCTCGGGCTGTCGATGTTTAAGGGACTGTACAATGTGGAATGGAACATGCTGATGGCGGCAACGATGCTGATTATGCTTCCGCCACTTATCGTATTCTTTGTTGCACAAAAATACTTTATTGAAGGTATCTCCATCTCTTCTGCAATCAAGGGCTGACCAGTCTGTATGACGGAAGAAATGAGTGTTAAGCCAAACGGCAGAGGAGGACAACGATGGCGTCATTAACAAGCAGACATCCATTTAATTTGTATTACAACGCAGGAGAATATGTGAAAATTTGCGGTACCCAGGATGGCTACTTTCCTGACTTTGGGCATCATATGGCAAATGAAATGGGCGGAGTGTGGCTCCACCCGATCAAGCTGCTGGACGGATTCTGGCTGAAGGTCACCGACCTGGATCGCGATATTGCTGTGTGGGCGAGGGCAGACGGCTACACAAGCGAGTCATGGGGTGGAAGCCGGTTCGATTATGATCACGGGTTGAGCCACATTCCGGTATCCATTGAACGCAGTCAGTTTGCCCCCGATGATGAAAAGGGCATGGTCGCAGAGTATGAAATCAGTGCATATGGCAAAGGAACAACCCGGCTCAAGCTGGAGCTGCTGTCGCGTACCGATCTGCGTCCAGTCTGGTATTCCGATGAAATCGGAATTATTGCGGGAACTGGCGAAACAGCGGAAGAAATCTCATCACGCAAAGTCATCGTAAAGGATAATGCACATGACTGGTATGTCATGATTGGAA
Organism: Paenibacillus sp. TC-CSREp1; assembly: GCF_050171015.1. Classification (NCBI taxonomy): domain Bacteria; kingdom Bacillati; phylum Bacillota; class Bacilli; order Caryophanales; family Paenibacillaceae; genus Paenibacillus; species Paenibacillus sp. TC-CSREp1. Next base: position 44,814 of record NZ_JBNOKM010000027.1, read on the forward strand.
GCGACCTGACAGGAACGGACATAAGAGTGGGGCCTGAGATTTACGGACCTGAGCTGACGGCAGGCAAGGGTACGGGTGTTTCTTTTGTTACCGAATGCTCGCTGCAGGAGAAAGAGGTATTCCGCTTCAGGTTATTTGTGGCTGGCTCGGAGTCATCGCGTGAAACCTGTGAGCAGACATACGCTGTCATCGAACGTGATTACATCAGCTTGAAAGAGCAGAAGCAGCAGTTCTATCACAAGCTGGATGAGCGCGCCGTGCTGACCATTGAAGGTGAGGATGAGCTGAACGAGCAGTTCGCCTGGGTGAAGCGTAATACGCAGTGGCTGGTACAGCAAGTGGATGGTATTGGCCGTGGATTGACGGCAGGTGGACCCACATATCCGTGGTGGTTCGGCTGCGACAGTACCTATGCTCTTCAAGGTGTACTTGCTACAGGAGATCATCAATTGGTGAAGGATACGTTGAATTTATTGCTGGAGAAATCCCGGGAAGCAAATGGCAATGGCCGTTTTGTACATGAAGTTACAACGATGGGGGCTGTATCCAATCCGGGCAACACGCAGGAGACAGCGCATTATATTGCCTTTGTGTGGGAGATGTTTCTGTGGACAGGGGATGAGACACTTCTGCGCGAGCATTATGATTACTGTGTTCAGGGCATCAAGTGGCTGCTGGAGGAGATGGATCAGGACGGAGACTTGTTCCCTTCCGGTTACGGCATTATCGAGATTGCCGGACTCAATATGGAACTGATCGACAGTGCAGTATACACTGCCAAGGCTCTTCAGGCGCTGGAGCAGATGAGTCTCTATTTGGGTGAGACGGAGCGGCATGAGACGTATCAGCAGCTGGCTGAACAAGCGGTACGCGCCGTGAATGCGGTGTATTGGTCTGAGCAAAACAGCCTCTATGCAGATGCGGTTGCTCCGGTTTCCGATATTTTGCCCAAGGTGGATTACATGGTTTCTCTCGCTGAAAAGCAAGGCATCACGGGTTACCGGGAGTATGTGGACGGATTACTGGCAGACGCAGGTGAAAGTCAGCAGGACCGCGGCTGGCTGCTGAATAAAAATTGGGTCATCGTTACTCCGATGGAAGCGGGAATCGCTGATCAGGACAAGGCAGAGCGTGCGCTGGAGACCATGAGAAGCCGCGACTTCATCGGTAATTATGGCACGTATCTTGCTGCCATCTACCAACAGGGCACGATGACCATTTCAACCGGAGCACACACTGTTGCAGAAGCAGCATACGGCCATCCGGATCATGCGCTTGATTTACTGCGACGGATGGGGAAAAGCTTCTCCCGTGTGCTTCCTGGCTCCTTCTCGGAAATGTCGCCGGACTACGGCTGCGTGGTGCAGGCATGGACCATCTATGCGCTGGCTGTGCCGGTAGTACGATACTTCTTCGGTATTCAGCCGGAAGCCCAACATCGTCGTGTAACCCTGGCACCGGATATGCCTCAGGCATGGAAACATAAGAGCTGCAGTCTGGAGCATGTGGCGGTAGGCGATGCGCAGTTCGATTTTTATTTTGAAACACGTGAGGGCAAGCGGTATGTTAGCATTTCCAACACAGCAGGCTGGACGGTCGTTCTGGACTGGAAGGGAAAGAGAAGGGAAAGCAGCGAGATACGAATCGAATGGCAACTGGAGCAATGACATGGGAGGAACGGATAGATGAAAGGAAACAGAGCACTTCAAGCCGTTATTTTTGATCTGGATGGTGTCATTACCGACACGGCGGAGTACCATTATATAGCGTGGAAGAAGCTGGGGGAGTCACTGGATATTCCGTTTGACCGGGAATTCAACGAGCAGTTAAAAGGCATTAGCCGTGAGAAGTCACTGGCCCGCATTTTACGTCTGGGCGGCAAGGAGCACGTGTATTCGGCTGAGGAAAAGGAAGAGTTTGCACATCGCAAAAACGAGCACTATGTCTCGCTGCTGAATTCACTGACCCCGGAGCATACCTATCCTGGGATTCGGGAATTGCTGCTTGAGCTGCAAGCCTCTGGAATTCCGGCGGTGATCGCCTCAGCCAGCAAAAATGCCCCTCAAATTTTGAGGGCGCTGGAACTGGAAACGATGTTCAGCTATGTGGTGCATCCCGATTCCGTGCCGCGAGGCAAACCTGCTCCTGACCTGTTCTTGCGAGGAGCAGAGGAAGTTGGCGCAGACATTGAAGCGTGCATCGGCATTGAGGATGCGCAGGCAGGGATCGAGGCTATCAAATCCGCAGGCATGATTGCCATAGGGATCGGTGAAGAGGCTGGGCTTAAAGCTTCCGGAGCCGATGTGGTGCTGAAGGATACGAAACAGCTGTCCCTGTCATTTCTGGAGCGTACGTTGCAGGAGCACAGCCATTAATTGAATAAGGGGGACGGCAGTATGGAGCGGGCATGGTGGAAAGAAGCCGTAGTATACCAGGTGTACTGGCGCAGCTTTCTCGATGCAAATGGGGACGGCATTGGTGATCTGCAGGGCTTGATGCTGAGACTCGAGTATATTCAAAGTCTGGGCATTGATGTCATCTGGTTAAATCCCATTTATGAATCACCGGATAAAGACAACGGATACGATATCGCAGATTATTACCGTATCATGGCAAAGGCGGGAACGATGGAGCAGTTCAGACAGCTGCTGGACAAGGTCCATGAACTTGGCATGAAGCTCATTATGGACCTTGTGGTGAACCATACTTCCGAGCAGCATGTATGGTTTGAAGAGTCACGTTCATCCGTCGATCATCCGAAACGGGACTGGTATATATGGAGGTCAGGCAACCAGGATGGGCCGCCGAATAACTGGCGCTCTTACTTCGAGCCATCGACATGGACCTATGACGAGCAGACGGAAATGTATTACTTCCATTCCTTTGCCAAGGAACAGCCTGATTTGAACTGGAAAAATCCTGAGCTCCGTCAGGAGATCTACAGAATGATGCGCTTCTGGCTGGATCAGGGCATTGACGGATTCCGGATGGATGTTATTAATCTGCTGGCCAAGCAGGAAGGATTCCCGGATGCGGAGCATCCAGAGCGCATTGACTATTTGGGCAATAATCCGGGCATTCATGAATATTTGCAGGAAATGCATCGTGAGGTTCTCCAGCATTATGACATTATGACTGTAGGAGAAATCCCTTTTGTTACACCGAAGGAAGGTCTTCTGTATGTAGGAAGCAGCCGTAAAGAGCTGCATACCTTGTTCCATTTTCAGGTGGCGGATGATATGCCTGTATGGGATTTGGCGCGTTACAAAGAAATTCAGCAGAGCTGGTATGAAGTGTTCAGCGAGGAAGGCTGGAACTCCCAGTTTCTGAACAATCATGATCATACCCGTCAGGTGACGAGGTACGGCAATGATGCACAATATCGTGTGGAGTCCGCCAAATTGCTGGCGACGATGATTCACACTCTTCCAGGAACACCATATGTATTTCAGGGAGAAGAGATCGGCATGACCGGCGTTCGTTACTCTTCTATTGAAGAATATCAGGACATTGCCATGAAGAACAAATATAAAGAAGAAATCGGGAAAGGTCGCGCGCCAGATGAGGTTCTCCGCAGTCTCCAGCCGCTGAGCCGGGATAATTCCCGTACCCCGATGCAGTGGGACGGAAGCAAGCATGCCGGATTTACCAAAGGTCAGCCATGGATTCAGGTGAATCCTAATTATGAAGTGATTAACGTTGAGCGTGATCTGGCTGCGGAGGACTCCATATTTGCATATTATCAGCAGCTGATTGCTCTGCGTAAAACACACGCAGTTATGGTCTATGGAGATTACTGTGACCAATCGGCAGGGGAAAAGCATGTATATGCCTACAGCCGCAGCCTGGATGGAGTCATCTGGCTTGTTATACTTAACCATTCCGACCAGGAGCAGCTCTATCGTGTGCCGCCATCATTAAGTGACCGGTATGCCAATGCTCGTCTGGTTATCGGCAATCTGGAGCGCTCAACCTCTGACTCTGATGTGGTTACAAACGGCAATCTTTGTTTGCGTCCGTATGAGGCGCTCATTTACTCATTATAATGTAACGCAAGCATAACCAGCACCTGACGGGAGGCTCCCGCCAGGTGTTTTTGTTATTAAATCAGGTTGGTAAAATACAAAAAAATACAAATTAGGATTACATGTGTTATTATCATGGGGGAATGAGTGCAGTGCTGCAGGTGGAAGAAAACAAGTATCAAAACCTGCCCCAGGAGAGTGTTGGTGGTAAGGATGTCTGTTAAGCCAATTAATCCATCTGAATGAAGAGTTAGAGGTGATTACTTATGAAGCTTTTGAAGAAAGCGCTGTATTTAGGCATGTTGTGTATGGTCTTGGCTTCATTATCTGCATGCTTGCAAAAAACGGAGAGTGAACCTGTTACAGACGATTCGGAGCCTGGTCCTCCGGCAATGGAAGTTTCCTTGCAGGAAGCGGAAGCCAAGGTTCCTTTTCCAATCAGGCAGCCTGTAGTACCTTTTGAAGTAACTGAGCAATCCACAAGGATTCTGGAAACCGATGGAACATATGATGCGGTTGAACTCACTTATGCGAATAAGGAAGAAGGTACAAATCTCATTCTCCTGATCCACTAATTCCAAAGCGGATACACCTCCAAAAGGCAAGAAGGAGCAGCTGTTGGCGAATGGTTCACCAACGTGGGATCAGAGCAACGAAAACGTAATTGCCATCTATTGGAGATATGAGGGATTAACCTATGCTCTCGTGTCGGGCAAAAACAACAATCTTGAACCGCTGTATGATTACGCGACATTAAAGGAAATAGCAAATACGATCCAATGATTTTAATTATTTTATAAATAAAGGTACACAAATGGTACAAAATGAACTAAAATGAACTTATATAAACTTTAATGAACATCAATGAAACATCAATGGAACATCATCAAGGTCAGAAGATGTCAGGCACACATGAAATCATTTTACAAGACGAAAGGAATGGATTACAGATGGAAAACCGTTATGCAGCACACCCGAATGAAGTCAAAAAATATGATACAGCTCGTTTGCGTGAGGAATTCCTCATGGAGCAATTGTTTGCGAAGGATGAACTGGTAACTGTATACTCCCATGTGGATCGTTATATCGTAGGAACGGCTGTAACTCAAAGCAAGGACATTACCCTTGAAGTAAACCTGAAAGATATCGGAACGGACTTTTTTCTGGAGCGCCGTGAAATCGGTATCATTAACGTAGGTGGACAAGGTACAGTGACAGCGGATGGAGAAGTGTATGAGATCGGGGCGAAAGAATGCCTTTATATCGGTAAAGGGGTTAAGGAAGTTGTGTTCAAGAGCAACGGTACAGAGCAAGCGGCTCAGTTCTATTTTGTCTCCACACCAGCTCACCATACCTATCCGACGGTAAAAGCAACTCAGGAGCAAGCACAGCCGAATCATCTCGGCAGCATCGAAAGCTCCAACGAACGTACCATTTATCGTTACATTCACCAGGGTGAAGGCGGAATCAAGAGCTGTCAGCTGGTGATGGGTATCACAGAGCTCAACAAAGGCAACATGTGGAACACGATGCCAGCGCATACGCACAACCGTCGTTCCGAAGTATATTTGTACTGGAACCTGCCTGAAGATGGCGTAGTATTCCACATGATGGGTGAACCGGATGAAACGCGTCACCTCGTTGTGCGGGATCGTCAGGCGATCATCTCCCCGAGCTGGTCCATTCACAGCGGTGTGGGTACAAGCAACTATACATTCTGCTGGGCGATGGCTGGAGAAAACCAAACGTTCGAGGATATGGACGGCGTAGCGATGAAGGACCTGAAATAAGAAATTACAGATGTCCGAGTTAATTTGACAGGGTAACTCGGAGGTATAGGAAGTTGATTAGATGAATCCATTGAAACGACATGAGAAAATAATGGAGGCTCTGCTGGAGCGCCAGGAGGTCACGGTCAGTGATCTGAGCGAGCTGCTGCAGGTGACAGGCAAGACGGTACGTGAGGATCTCGATAAGCTGGAGAGCATGGGCTTGCTTGTGCGTGTGCACGGCGGGGCGATGCTGGCTCAGAACGATCAATATGGGATTTTGAACAGTCGGGGAGCGCTGGAGAAACATCAGTCCGAGAAAACGGAAATTGCCGAGCGTGCTCTTGCGTACATTAAGCCTGGTGATATTGTAGCGCTCGATGGCGGAAGCACCACGCTGGAGATGGCGAAGCGGCTCGATAACCAGCCGCTGACCGTCATCACGAGTGATCTCTACATCATTGCGGAGCTAACCAAAAAGGAGCAAATCAGGCTGGTCGTGCCTGGTGGCGCGCGTGTGCGCAATATGCTGGTAGGTGACGATACAGCGGCATTTATTTCCGGTCTGAACATTCACAAAGCTTTTATCTCAACAACGGCGCTTCACCCAGAATTCGGGCTGTCCATCTATACAGGGGATCTGGTTCCGTTGAAAAAAGCAATGATTGCCGCCGCACAGCAAGTATTTGGTGTGGTGGATCATTACAAGTTCGGGCAATTTGCTCTTCGTACCTTCGCGCAGTGTGCTGAACTGGACTATATTATCAGTGACGGGCATCTGGATGAAGAGACAGCGGCGCTTTACAGGCAGAGCGGTGTCCAAGTGGATTACCAAAGTTAACTTCATGAATCTTTAACGGTATTAAAAATAAATAATGATGTTGTTGTTTGCATATCAAAGACATGCGGAGGAATCGTTCATGAACCCATTTGATTTAAGCGGACAAGTTGCAATGGTTACAGGTACTTCAGGAGGACTCGGTCAAGGAATGGCTGTCGGCCTTGCGGAAGCGGGCGCTGATGTGGTGCTGGTTTCCTATTCCAAGCCTGCAGAAACGGCAAGTGCAATTGAAGCGCTGGGACGCAAAGCGTATATTATTGAAGCTGATCTGAGCAAGGAAGAGGAACTGTCAGCTGTGTTCGAAAAAGCACTGTCATTTCAGGGCAGAATTGATGTTCTGGTCAACAATGCCGGTATCATTCGCCGTACTCCGGCAGCAGATCACGCGCATCAGGACTGGCATGATGTCATCGCCTTGAATCTGAATAGTGTATTTTTTCTGAGCCAGCTGGCGGGCAGACATATGATTGAGCGCGGAAGCGGTAAAATCATTAACATCGCATCGATGCTCTCCTATCAAGGAGGCATTAATGTTCCAGGATATACAGCGAGTAAACACGGCGTTGCCGGATTAACGAAGGCACTCGCCAATGAATGGGCGGGCAAGGGCATTCAGATTAACGCAATTGCACCAGGTTATATGGAAACGGATAATACAACGCAAATTCGTGCCGATGAGAACCGTTACCGGGATATTACGGCGCGTATTCCAGCAGGCCGTTGGGGTACACCAGAGGACTTGAAAGGCCCGGTTGTATTCCTGGCTTCGTCCGCATCGGATTATTTGAACGGTCACGTACTGAATGTGGATGGCGGATGGATGGCGCGCTAGGCCATGATCCGATTCCAAAATCCATTTTGCAGAAGGAGGCAGTGAGATGAAACTAGGTGTTCTTGCACACACATTTGGCAAGCGCCCTATGGCTGAATTGGCGCAGACGATTGCCGACAATGGATTCAATGCTGTGCAGCTGGCTCTGGCAAAGGCCTTGTCCGATGTGGATTCTGCGAACGGCAAATTGAGTCCGGGTCTGGCTAATGAGGTTGGGGAGCAATTCGCAAGCCGTGGGGTGAAAATCGCCGTGCTGGGCTGTTATATTAACCCGATTGATCCCGATCCTGTGAGCCGCCGGGCAGACATTAATCGTTTTAAGGAGCATCTGCGTTATGCCCGGGATTTTGGCTGCAGCATGGTGGCAACTGAAACAGGGGAGCGCACAACGTATCGTGATACCCATCCGGATACCTATGATGAGAAGTCCTGGAGTGTGCTGAAAGATACGCTGGAGGAGATTACAGAGGAAGCCGAAAAATGGGGCGTACACGCCGCGATTGAACCGGTTGCGACCCATACGCTACATACGCATGAGCACATGACTCGTTTGTTTGAAGAGATTCCTTCATCCAATCTGGGCATGCTGTTTGATCCGTGCAATCTGATCAAGCACCATCATACGGCGGATCAAGGCGCGTTTTTGCGTGAAGTGATGGAGAAGCTCTATGAGCGAATCATTGTGATTCATGCGAAGGATGTAGCCTTCAACGCACAGGGGGAAAAATACAACCCTGTTCCTGGTGCGGGCATTCTGGATTATCCTTTGTTCTTCGAACTGCTGAAGACCTACAAGCCGTATATTGATATTTCGCTGGAGGGTGTAACAGCAGAAGAGGCTGTGCCTGCTGCGAAGCATCTGAGAGAGGTTTGGAATTCGGTGAGCGTGTAACGGGTGAGATTTAATTAGGTGAAAAGCCTTAACAGTCATATAAATTGCTGGCTGGAATTATAGTTGAGCTGCGGCAGGGGAAGCATCCTACATTGGATGCTGGACTTCATCGGATGCTGGCTTGCAGCGTATATCTTCTAATGATTTCAGATAGCAGTCTCATAAGCCTTTGCGCGAGCAAAGGCTTTTTTTGATATTAACGTTTTAAAGTGTTGATGGTATATTGGTGTTAATTGTATGGTTATGGAGAGGTTAATGGTTATGGATATCAAAAAAGTTATGTGAATCGAATTTGGCATGTCCATGGCTAACATTTTAATGTTAATCGTTAGTGGTAAGATGATCTAATTTAGCAACCTGGGTCGATGTTTTATAATTTATTTTATTTCACATCGGAAAAATCGGAAATAACTCTTTTCAAAACCGACATCTTATGAGAGAATATGTAAAACATAACCGCCATGAGAAGACATCAGGAAGCCATGATTGAGAATCAAATGTATCATAATGCAGATATCAAGGGAGGATTCAGATTTATGTCAAACGAACGTGAGCTTTCATTTGAAACATTAGCTATTCATGCAGGCCAAGAGATTGATCCAACAACGCATGCCAGAGCTGTGCCTTTGTACCAGACAACATCGTATGGATTCCGGGATACGGAGCACGCTGCTAATCTGTTTGGTTTGAAAGAGTTTGGCAACATCTACACACGTCTGATGAATCCAACGACCGATGTGTTTGAGCAGCGGATTGCGGCATTGGAGGGCGGAGCCGGAGCACTCGCAACAGCTTCGGGGCAGGCAGCGATTACGTTCTCCTTGTTAAACATTGCCGGTGCCGGTGATGAGATTGTATCCGCGGCAAGTTTGTATGGCGGTACTTATAATTTGTTCTCTACTACACTGCCCAAGTTGGGTATCGATGTAAAATTCGTGGATTCCAGTAATCCTGAGAACTTCCGGGCAGCTATTACGGACAAAACAAAGGCGTTGTACGCTGAAACGATTGGTAACCCGCAAGGTAACGTACTTGATATTGAGGCTGTAGCAGCGATTGCTCATGAGCATGGCATTCCTCTGATTGTAGATAACACGTTCCCAAGCCCGTATCTGCTGCGTCCAATCGAGCATGGAGCAGACATTGTTGTTCACTCGGCAACGAAGTTCATTGGTGGGCACGGTACATCTATCGGCGGCGTTATCGTAGACAGCGGTAAATTCGACTGGAAGGCCAGCGGTAAATTCCCTGGATTGACTGAGCCGGACCCAAGCTATCACGGGGTTGTTTATACAGAAGCGGTTGGACCGATTGCTTATATTATCAAAGCACGGGTGCAGCTGTTGCGTGACCTGGGTGCAACGATCTCTCCATTCAACTCATGGCTGCTGCTGCAAGGTTTGGAAACACTGCATTTGCGCGTAGAGCGTCATAGCACCAATGCACTGGCTGTAGCAGAATACCTGGAGAAACATGAAGACGTTCAGTGGGTAAGCTACGCAGGTTTGCCAAGTCATCCATCCTACGAGCTTGCGCAGAAGTACCTGCCAAGAGGGCAAGGTGCAATTTTGACCTTTGGTATCAAAGGCGGCGTGGAAGCGGGCCGTAAATTGATCGAAAACGTAAAATTGTTCTCTCACCTCGCCAACGTTGGTGATTCCAAGTCGCTGATCATTCATCCGGCAAGCACTACACATGCTCAATTGACGGATGAAGAGCAGAACGCAGCTGGCGTAAATCCAGAGTTGATTCGTTTGTCCATCGGGACAGAGAATATTCAGGACATCATCCACGATCTGGAGCAAGCGATTAAAGCGAGCCAGGGTGCAAGTGTAGGCGCGTAAAGAGCTGGAAAGAGATGTAAGAGCTCTGAAGAGCTATGAAGAACTGTAAGAGCTGTAAGAGTTGTGAAGAGCCGTGAAGAGTTATAACGTGTTATAATCAATTTTATACAAGGGCCAAAGCAGCGTTAGCGTGCTTTGGTCTTTTCTTCGTGAGTAGGGATATAGTTTAATTCATATTAATTTTTTCATTTCATCTGAAGGCTAACGAATCCTAGTGATCTTATTTTCCGCTTTTTGCTGAGTTTGAAATTTTAACGAATCCCAGTGACCCTATTTGTAAAATTTTCGGCCTGAGAACGGGGGAAATGGGCTAAATGCGATGAATAGCGTTTCCACGAATCGTTAGAAATTTAAATGGGTTATTTTCGGCGAAATAAGGCTTCTGGGATTCGTTAGCCCGCACGCTGGTATTGGGGATTAACATTCCTGTGGATGATTTTCGTATGAGAAGCTTTTGGTGGAAGATGCATATGTTTTGAGTGGTGTGTAGTGTGTGTGTCAAAACTATTCAGGGCTCTGTCCAAGTAAATCCGAGTACAAGTAGATCCCAGTACAAGTAGATCCCTGTCCTAGTAGGTTTCTGTCTAAAGTGTTTGAGTTCCTGTTCAAGCCGCTGCAGGCGGCTTTTTTGGTTTTTGTGTTTGTCGAAAAGGCCCACCTCTATAAGATTTTTGAATTAGTATTTAATCTGCTTTAGTTCATTCATCTGCATATATCATGCATTGGCAATATGTTCGATGTTATGCCTGGAATTTTATATGGAATCCCCATTTACAAATTCACAACACAGGCATATAATTAAACAAAAGTTGTATTGAGTAAACATAATTGCATAAGTACAAAAATGATTATCATTCTCACTGAATCTTCGATTCGCTGAGAATGTAAAATCATCTCTAAACCATGCTGCTGCGGGATTCCCGCAGCAGCATGTGCCATTTTTAGGGCAATAACAATGGCTCTCATTCTCAATACAACTTGGATCAAGGCATTCAGATGGGAATCAGATCGGAAGAGAAAATGGCCAGCAGTTGAAACGTTGGATTCAGCGAAGTTCAAGCAAAAGAACAAAAGAACAACAGCAGCAACAGCAAAAAAGAAAAAGAAAAAGAAAAAGAAAAAGAAAAAAGCGGAAAAGCAGCGTCACTACGCTAAAACTCATACGCGAAAGGAACGTGATTTATATGCAAGCTATTCATCAATCTTTACAACGAAACAAGCAAGCGAAACAGCAATCGGCCAATACGCCAGGTCCTAACCGGGGCAAGAAGCCTGACTTCCGTGTCATGCTGAAGAACAAGGAGATGCAGGCGGCGTTAGGTAGTGGTCTTATGATGCTGATTGCCTGGGGGATTGCTCCTTACTTTGCGACATTATCTGTCATACTCTACATCGCGGCTTATGCCATCGGTGGCTGGACCAAGGCCAAGGAAGGCATTGAAACTCTGGTTAAAGATCGTGATCTGGACGTTAATCTGCTGATGATTGCCGCTTCGCTCGGAGCCGCAACCATCGGGTACTGGAATGAAGGGGCGATGCTGATCTTTATCTTTGCCCTCAGTGGTGCACTGGAAAGCTACGCAACCGAGCGCAGTCACAAAGACATCTCATCCTTGCTGGCACTCAAACCGGAAACTGCCCTGCGCATTGAGGATGGACAGATGAATGTGGTTGCTATTGAGGATTTGAAAGCGGGAGATTTGCTGCTGGTGAAGCCGGGCGAGCTGATTCCTGCGGATGGTGTTGTTTATCGGGGGAACTCTTCTATCAATCAAGCTTCGATTACCGGGGAATCCATGCCTGTAGATAAGAGCACAGGCGACGAAGTATATGCAGGTACGGTGAACGGCGAGGGGGCATTATATGTCGAGGTCACCAAGTCGGCTGAAGGATCACTGTTCGGCAAAATAATAAAGCTGGTGGAGGAAGCGCAGGCCGAGGTGCCGGATTCACAGCGATTTATGGAACGGTTTGAAGGCATCTATGCACGGATTGTGGTAGGAGTCACACTGCTTGTTATTGCAGGAACACCATTGTTCCTGGGGTGGACGTGGAGTGAAGCTTTTTATAAAGCGATGGTCTTTCTGGTTGTGGCTTCCCCTTGTGCGCTTGTGTCATCTATTATGCCTGTGATGCTGTCAGCGATGTCCAGCAGCGCACGCCGCGGCATTTTGTTCAAAGGAGGGGCACATATGGAGAATATCGCCCGGACCAAGGTCGTTGCTTTTGACAAAACAGGTACACTCACGATGGGAACACCACAAGTAACGGATATACTGACAGCTTCCCACGTGAGCAGAGAGCAATTGTTGTCCGCTGTAGCATCCGTTGAAAATCTCTCCATGCACCCTCTTGCCCTGGCCATTGTTGAACAGGCGAACAAGGAGAGCTTGCCTCTGCAGGAGGCAGAGCATGTGCAGTCGATTACGGGACACGGCATCGAAGGAACGGTGAACGGAAACGTATGGATGATTGGAAGGCTGAACGGACTTCCTTTGGAAGGCGCGGCGGATTGGGAGAAAGCATGTGCCCGACTGGAGCAGGAAGGGAAAACCATCTCTGTTGTAACAGTCAACGGTGAGTTCGCTGGTTTGATTGCGATGAGGGATATGATTCGTCCTCAAGCTGCAGCTGCTGTGAAGAAGCTGGAGAGTATGGGTGTGCAAGTAGCGATGTTGACCGGTGACCGTGCCCGTTCAGCGTCGGTGATCGCACGTGAAACCGGGGTTAGTATGGTCTATGCAGACCTGCTACCTGAAGATAAGGTGAAGCAGGTGCAAGCGCTCCGCGAGCAATATGGCCATGTGCTGATGGTTGGTGACGGGGTTAACGATGCACCCGCACTTGCAGCGGCAACGGTAGGAATGGGCATGGGCTTGTCAGGGAGCGGGACGGCTATTGAGGTGGCCGATGCGGTGCTGATGAACGATAACATTGAAGAGATTGCCTGGGTCATCGGGCAGGCGCGGCGGGCAGAACGCACGGTAAAACATAATATGTGGTTTGCGATTACCGTCATTCTGGCGCTGATTGCGGGTAATTTCCTGCAGGATGTAGCACTGCCACTTGGGGTGGTTGGGCATGAAGGCAGTACAATTCTGGTTATTCTGAATGGACTGAGACTGCTGCGATAAGGTAAGCTGCTGGTGCATAACGGGCATATTTGTAAAAAGTGTTGAAGCGATAGGGCATCGACGTGTGTGTGCATTTTTGTTAACGGATATAGTCCGGCAAGCTTCCGTTTGAACCTGTGGTCAGAGGGTAATAGTCGAAGAGACGTTATAACGTATGCGTATCTTAATGAAGGATTATTATTAATGATAAGGGAGCTGTGAAAAATGGGCCGTTACGTACAAGTAGAACCAAATGTAAAAGTATATGTTGAAGATATTGGTGAAGGGACCCCGGTACTCTTTTTGCACGGCTGGCCTGTTAATTATAAAATGTTTGAATATCAGCTGAATGTGCTACCACACCACGGCATTCGCACCATTGCGATGGATTTCAGAGGTTACGGCTTATCGGATAAGCCATCCACCGGATATGATTATGACCGCATGGCTGATGATGTGCGTGCTGTCATTGATGATCTGGGGCTGACGGATGCGGTTCTTGCCGGCTTCTCCATGGGTGGAGCGATTGCAGCGCATTATATGGCGCGTCATCAGGGACACGGGATATCCAGGCTTGCCCTGCTGTCAGCAGCGGCGCCTGTATTTACACAGCGTGAAGGTTATCCGTACGGCTTGACGCCGGAAGAGCTGAACGAGCAAATAATTGAGCCAATCTTTGCGGATCGTGCGAAGCTGCTGGATACGTTTGGCGGGATGTTTTTTGCCAAAGAGCACAGCAAGCCCTTCATGAATTGGTTCCATGCACTCGGCATGGAGGCTTCGTCTTATAGTACGATCAGCAGTGCCATAGCGCTGCGTGATGAGGATTTGCGCGGAGAGCTGGAGAAGATCCAGGTGCCTACGGCCATTTTCCACGGTAAAAAAGACGAAATCTGCCCGTTTGAATTTGCTGAACAGATGCACCAAGCGATCCCGTCAGCCGAACTGGTTGTATTTGAGGAAAGTGGGCACGGTGCATTTTATGATGAGCTGGAAAAATACAATGCCGAACTGATTCGATTTATTCAATCTTGAGTTGATTGGCTTACAGATGATTTCAGCAATTTCAGTAATTTCATGGAATCTTCATTTGTGACTAAAAAAAGAACCCGACTTCAGCTGGCGGCTGTTGCTTGGGTTCTTTGGCTTTCGTTGAGTTTTTCGCTTTAAGCTGATGTTCCCTCTAGAAAAGCTCGGTCAGTCCAATCATCGTAATCAGACCCAGCAGGAAGGAGATGGTGGCTACACGGGCGTTGCCATCGCCATGGCTTTCGGGAATCAGCTCTTTGTAAACGATAAACATCATCGCACCGGCTGCAAACGCAAGACCATACGGTACAAGACCAGCCACAAGACTGCTGAGGGTAAAGCCGATCATGGCGGTTACGATCTCTACAGCTCCGGTCAGTGTTGCAATGCCAAGTGCTTTGAAGCGGCCAATGTTCTGATTGACCAGGAACAGAGCGACCAGGAATCCTTCGGGTGCATTTTGCAGACCTATGGAAAAGGCGATCAGGTTGCCCAGATTCTCATCCGTACTTGCGTAGCTTACACCGACAGACAACCCCTCCGGCAAGTTGTGCATGGTGATCGCGGCGATAATCATGAAGGCCTTGCCTTCGATTTTGAAAGGCATCTTCTCTGGGTTCTCCAGGTCTACATGCGGAATCCGCATCTCCAGTACAAGCAGAACCAGACTGCCCAGCATGATGCCAAAAGCGAGTACAAACAGATTGGATTGCCCGAGCGCTTCGGGAATGAGATTGTACACCGAGGCTGAGGTCATAATGCCCGCTGCGTAAGCGAGCAGAATGTCACGCAGACGATGTGATATTTTACGCATAAATAAAATCGGTACGGCTCCAAGTCCGGTAGACATGGCCGAAATAATACTGCCTAGCAGAGCATCGTTCATGCTTCCATTTTCCCTCCTGATGAAGACTTCTTCATAATCGCTGCCGAGCATTGACACCGTACATAAAAGAGATCATAATGAACAACAGATTAGAATGATTATAAATTAGAATTCCGTTTCTGCATAGGTGAATCATCATTTTCTCAGGCAGTTCTGATGGACATGACGTGGGCTATTCGTTTTAGTGTATGCAACTGTCCGCGCTTTTGATGCCGGGGAGCCTGACCTTTTTGCAGAACCTGGGGGAGGAACTATACATGTATAAATCAATTATTATTGGAACAGGCCCTGCAGGGCTGACAGCAGCAATCTATCTGGCACGCGCCAACCTGAACCCGCTCGTAATTGAAGGACCGCAACCTGGCGGACAGCTGACAACAACGACGGAAGTGGAGAACTTCCCGGGTTTCCCTGATGGCATCATGGGTCCTGAGTTGATGGATAACATGCGCAAGCAAGCGGAGCGTTTTGGGGCAGAATTCCGTACGGGCTGGGTAAACAACATCGACATGAGTGAGCGCCCGTTCAAAGTTCAAGTCGAAGGTATGGGAGAACTCGTATCCGAAACGTTGATCCTGTCTACAGGTGCATCTGCTAAATACCTGGGCATCCCGGGAGAAGAAACAAACGTAGGTCGCGGTGTCAGCACATGTGCAACATGTGATGGATTCTTCTTCCGCAACAAAGAGATTATCGTTATCGGTGGCGGCGATTCCGCGCTGGAGGAAGCAAACTTCCTGTCCCGTTTCGGTTCCAAAGTAACGCTGGTTCACCGTCGTGAAGAGCTGCGCGGCTCCAAAATCATGCAGGATCGTGCACGCAGCAACGAAAAAGTGGAAATGGCGCTTAACCGTACACCACTTGAAGTTATTGCCGGCGAGAACGGTGTGACAGGTCTGAAAGTGCTTAACAACGCGACAGGTGAAGAAGAAATTCTTTCGGCAAGCGGCGTATTCGTAGCGATCGGCCACACACCAAACACAGGCTTCCTTGGCGGTCAGATTACAACCGACGATCATGGTTATATTTTGACAACACCAGGCACTTCTGAAACGAACATTCCAGGTGTATTCGCATGTGGAGACGTTCAGGATACACGCTACAAACAAGCGATTACCGCAGCAGGAAGCGGATGTATGGCTGCGATGGATGCAGAGAAATTCATTGAAAGCCTGGAGCACAGCGCGGTTGCGCTGTAATTCGGAGCCATTGGACAACACGGATATTGGATTAAAAGTTGAAAGTCCGGTGTTTGAGTAATGCAACATTAGGCTTATAAATAATTAACCGTATAAATTAAATAATCATAATATGAGGTGAATTGAACATGGAAAACGTAATTGTATACACATCCACAAACTGCCCGAACTGCAAATCTGTAAAGTCTTTCCTGGCTGATAAAGGCATTGCTTACGAAGAGCGCAACATCGAAACCAGCGACGAGTTCGCACAACAAGTATGGGACATGGGCGTACGTGCGGTTCCTTTGACTGTAATCGGTGAACACCGCATTCTGGGCATGAACAAAACGCAATTTGCGAAAGTACTGGACGCTTAAATCAGGTTGATATTCTAGGGCAACATGTGATGAAAAAAAAGTTTTGATTCATATGAAATTCCGGTTTTCGCGAGCCGTTAGAATATAGAAAAAACCGTACCTTAATGGGTACGGTTTTTTGAGCATGTGCTGTGAGAATAATGCACGAATATAGAATTGGTGCGGGTATGAAAAATCCCCTTTCGCAACTACAACAGAGCACATGGTTCATGAACTCTTTTGTGGATGTAAAAGGGGATTTGACGTAAAAACAGAACTTGTTTACGCTAGAAAAAAATACTCATACACGTCTGAAATACGACATACACCAGCAAGCCTGACAGCATGTACATGATCCCAGCCTTCTTTTTGCTCTGAAAAAAACGAAGTATGCCGAGGCTGAACAGGGGCGCAAGCACAATCAGGAACAGGAGTACGGTGACAAACACTGGCGCCGAGATATCTGATGTATCCACGTAGGTCACGAGTTTTCACTCCGTTTCATTATCGGATAACACAGCAACGAGAGCGCTGCCATGATAAAAATCACATAGTCTCATTATACATCTGGATTTCTTTAACAAAAAGGGAGGAAATGGGGCGAAATCTTGTCAATTTCAACTGATTATTAACTAATTATTAAACTGACACCCGTACATTCCCTAAAAATTGGGATATAGCAGCATAAGCCGCCCCGATTCGGGTTGAGCGGCTGCCCAGAGCGGCCCATTCGACTTGCAGGCTGCGGCGGTGATAAGGCAGGGTACGTTCTTCCACCACCTGTTTAAGTGCCGATTCAATCCAGGGTTTAGCCTCCGAAAGCGGTCCGCCAATAATGATGCGTTCCGGATTAAAGCTGTTGACGATATTGGTAATGCCGATGCCGAGCTTGCGTCCAACCGTTTCGTACAA
The DNA here is from genome assembly GCF_050171015.1 of Paenibacillus sp. TC-CSREp1. Lineage (NCBI taxonomy): Bacteria > Bacillati > Bacillota > Bacilli > Caryophanales > Paenibacillaceae > Paenibacillus > Paenibacillus sp. TC-CSREp1. Next base: position 62,494 of record NZ_JBNOKM010000027.1, read on the forward strand.
GTCCAGTACAGCCTCGTGACCCTCCTGAGCCAGTTCAATCAATTCCTTCGTAGTACGCGCAGGCAGATGCTGCTGATCCGGGTGCTCATATACTTTTTCCGAGGCATATAACTCCCAGCATCCCCGATTACCGCAAGAGCAGGGCAGACCCTCTGCTTCAATCGACATGTGTCCAGTCTCACCCGCATATCCCCAGGCGCCCTTATACAATTCACCATCTACAATGATACCTGAACCAATCCCGATGCCTGCACTGATATAGATCAGATGGCGTACGCCAATACCTGCACCAAAGTTCAGCTCGCCCCGCGCACCCGCGTTGGCTTCATTATCAATCGTAACAGGAAGCTTGAAGCTGTCCTCCATCATCGCTCGCAAGGGAACCATCTCCCACTTCAGGTTGGGTGCAAACAGCACGGTGCCCTGTTCATCGACCATCCCGGGAACACCGATGCCAATGCCGATCACACCATGAGGGGAGGGAGGAGCTTGCCCGATCAGGTAATCCGCTGCCAGCTTTAATTGTTCGAATACAGACGCTGCATCATGCTGTACCAGATCGGTGGCATATTCGGCAACGATGTGACCCTCAAGATCAGTAAGCACGCCTTTCAAACGGGTGACTGTCAGCTCCAGTCCGACTGCATAACCCGCAGTTCCGCGAAAAAGCAGCATCAAGGGCTTGCGCCCCCCGCTGGACTCTCCGGGACCAATCTCCTGTACGAGTTCGTCACTGATCAGATCAGCAACCAGATTGGATACCGTTGCTTTGTTAAGCCCTGTCACTTCGGACAATTTGGCCCGGGAAAGGGGGGCGTGGCGCCGGATCGTATCGAGTACGATCGACTTGTTTATTTTTTTGACCAGCATCTGGTCGCCAGTAATTTTCATATCGCTCAGGCACTCCTATTCTTTCTCTTTTTATAAAATTGAACTGAAGAGATTTATACGGACACTCCGCTTCTTCAGGTTTTTTCTGTCCTCTTCGTTCATGTGTGAATGAAGTAGTTTAACTTATATAAGTAAAGGCTCTCATGCTGATCCGCTAACAAGCTATTCGACTATTATAGCGTAAACGAACGGGGAAAAAACAATTTTATTTTAACTTTGTTTAACCGATAGACAAAGTGAAACCGATGTGTTAGGATAACGGTGTAAACGATTTCTTTATAAACTCTTTTAAAACTTTTGAGGAGGCATTTATCACATGGCCTATTTTGAATCCGTTAATAAGATTGCATTCGAAGGTAAAGATTCCAAGAATCCATTTGCTTTTAAACATTATAATCCGCAAGAAGTTGTTGCTGGCAAAACGATGGAAGAGCACTTCCGTTTCGGTATGGCTTACTGGCATACATTAACAGCAGGTGGTAGTGATCCGTTCGGTGCTGAAACAGCAGTGCGTGCATGGGATAGCTACTCCGGTCTGGATAAAGCTAAAGTTCGCGTAGAAGCGGCTTTTGAATTTATGGAAAAAATGAATCTGCCTTACTACTGTTTCCACGATGTAGACATCGCTCCGGAAGGTGCAACGCTGCGCGAATTCTACAGCAACATTGATACCATCGTTGATCTGTTGGAAGAGCATATGAAAGCAAGCGGCAAAAAGCTGCTGTGGAACACAGCTAACATGTTCTCCAACCCGCGTTTTATGTTCGGTGCAGCATCGACGTGTAACGCAGATGTATATGCTCATGCAGCCGCTCAGATCAAGAAAGGTCTGGAAGTAGGTAAACGTCTCGGTGCGGAAAACTACGTATTCTGGGGCGGTCGTGAAGGTTACGACACATTGCTGAACACGGACATGCAGCTGGAGCAAGACAACATTGCTCGTATGTTCCATATGGCTGTTGACTATGCAAAAGAAATCGGCTTTGACGCTCAGTTCCTGATCGAGCCTAAACCAAAAGAGCCAACGAAGCACCAATATGACTTCGATGCAGCAACTTCCATTGCGTTCTTGCAAAAATATGATCTGCACAACCACTTCAAGCTGAACCTTGAAGCAAACCATGCAACATTGGCAGGTCATACGTTTGACCATGAAATTCGTGTAGCCCGCATCAATGGCATGCTCGGTTCCCTGGATGCCAATCAGGGCGATCTGCTGATCGGCTGGGATACAGACGAGTTCCCTGTTGATATGTATGATGCTACGCTGACGATGTATGAAGTGTTGAAAAACGGTGGTCTGGGCAAAGGTGGCGTAAACTTTGATGCGAAAGTTCGCCGTGGTTCATTCGAGCCTGAAGACCTGTTCCTGGCTCATATCGCAGGTATGGATACGTACGCGAAAGGTCTGAAAGTAGCTTCCAAGCTGATCGAAGACCGCGTATTCGATGAATTCATTGAGCAGCGTTACAGCAGCTTCAACGAAGGCATCGGTGCAGATGTCGTTGCAGGCAAAGCAACGCTTGCTTCCTTGGCTGAGTACGCTCTGAACAACGAAAGCCCACGCAAAAATCAATCCGGACGTCAGGAATTGCTGAGAGCAAAACTGAACCAATACATTCTGGCTGACTAATAACAGTCATAGAGGAAGAACTTTATGCCTTGGTGTGCAGCTTGCCTCTGATTGAAATCATAGGCGAGATCTGGAATCTGGCAGGGTGTACAGCTCCTACTCGGTGCAACTTTAAACTTGTGCCTTGGACGTTGAAAAAGCGTGACATTCAAACCGTCCCCGCTTTCCTCCGGGAAGGCGGGGACGGTTTGTTGTCATTGGAGCATCACCATTTCCCGCAAACGAGTACGATTGTACCGTTTGAAGGAAATGTGGGAGAAGCGGCAGGCAAAACGAAGTGGGCAGAAAGAACCCGAAGAAGCGAAGCGTTCGCATTTACAACCGGATTTCCCCCTTTAGAAGGGGAATGAAGAAATCCGGGGGTAAGGGGGATCGAAGGGTTTTCTGACCGCGGAGTGACCATTCATGCCGCCCCAAGGTTTTATGTTCCAAGCCAATGACAAGGTAGTTTGATGTCAAAGAATCCCCCCCATTTCCCGCAAACGAGTACGATTGTACCGTTTGAAGGAAAGGTTTAGAAGGCGGCATGCAAAACG